>JAZQMT010000114.1:0-6728 GCA_045543635.1 Oscillospiraceae bacterium
CCGTTTACGGGTAGCAAGTAAAGGATGCATGGCTGGCAGGCCAACAAAAAGCGCATTTATGCGCAGCCAGTAATGATTAGGGCTATGCCCGAAAATGCAAAACCACCCGCTATGCGGGTGGATTTTTATTAATTAGACAAAGCGAAAGGCGCTCTTCTAAAGAAGAAGCGCCTTTCGCAAAATTTTTGTTTTTATTTTTTCTTAATTGCACGCTGAATGAGTTTTACAATTTCGACAATAGGAATGATGAGGATTGCAAGACCCATTGCAATAGCATACTCGGTAAGATCAAGGTGAGCAAGCGAGAAGGCGTTTGCAAGGAAGTCAATCTCAATAACAGCGGTTGTTAAAACAAGAGAGAGGAGCCCCGCGCCCCAGAGCCATTTGTTCTGACCTTTAATGGTAAAGATAGAACCATGCAGAGAGCGCATGTTGAAGGAGTGGAAGATTTCACACATTGAGAGCGTGAGGAATGCCATGCTTGTTCCCAGCATCTCAGCGGAATAGGTTCCTGCTGCGATAGCATCAGCGTGATGAGCACCTGCCAGAATGTGTCTGCCAATGAGATAGGATGCCAGAGTAATAACGGTTACCAAAACTCCCTGATATGCAACGGCAAATCCAAGTCCGTCAGCAAAAATTCCTTCTTTGGAATCACGGGGCTTGCGGTTCATAACATCGGCATCGGGCTTTTCCATGCCGAGCGCAAGGGCAGGGAAACAGTCGGTAATCAGGTTGATCCATAGGAGATGAACCGGCTGGAAAATGGTGAATCCTAGTAGTGTTGCAAAGAAAATGGAAAGAACCTCAGAAAGGTTGGAGGCGAGTAGAAACTGAATGGCTTTGCGAATGTTGTCATAAATTCTTCTGCCTTCACCAACTGCCGAAACAATGGTAGCAAAGTTGTCATCTGCAAGAATCATATCAGCAACATTCTTGGTAACGTCTGTTCCGGTAATTCCCATGCCAACACCTATGTCAGCATTCTTAATGGAGGGAGCATCATTAACACCGTCACCTGTCATGGCGGTAACCTTGCCCTTCTTTCTCCATGCGTTTACGATTCTTGTTTTATGTTCGGGCTGAACGCGGGCATAAACCGAGTATTTTTCAACCGCCGACTCAAATTCTTCATCAGAAATACCGTCAAGTTCAGCTCCGGTAATGGCTTGCTCTGCGCTCTCGATGATGCCGAGCTGCATTGCGATAGCAACAGCTGTGTCCTTGTGGTCACCGGTTATCATAATTGGGCGAATACCCGCACTTCTGCACTCGTCGATTGCCGGTTTCACTTCGGGGCGAACAGGGTCGATCATTCCGACAAGTCCCACAAAGCACAGCTCACACTCAATAGCCTCAGACTCGTAAACAGAGGGCTCGGCAGAAAGCTTTTTCTGCGCAGCGGCAAGAACACGCAGTGCTTTGTCAGCCATAGCTTTGTTAGCCGCAAGGATATTACTGCGCACTTCATCAGTCATTGCAACTTCACTGCCGCCGATAAGTGCACAGGAGCAGCGCTTAAGAATTTCGTCAGGTGCACCTTTTGTGAATTGAATGAGAGTGCCATCGGCATTTTTGTGGACGGTACTCATCATTTTTCTCATAGAATCAAAAGGTACTTCTCCGATACGAACATATTCATTTTTCTGTGTATTTTTGGAAAGTCCCAGTTTTTCGGCATAGTTTACGAGGGCACATTCGGTAGGTTCGCCAACAGCGGTGCCGGCTTCTGTGTCAAATTCTGCATCAGAGCAGAGGGACATAGCAGTAGCCAGAAGATTTTCATCATCCCCGTAGTGGTCAACAACCGTCATTTTATTCTGCGTAAGGGTTCCGGTTTTATCCGAGCAGATGATTTGTGTGCATCCAAGTGTTTCAACAGCGGTGAGCTTTCGAATGATAGCACTGCGTTTGGACATGTTGGTAACGCCTATGGAAAGAACAATGGTAACAACCGTTGCAAGTCCCTCAGGAATAGCTGCAACAGCAAGCGAAATTGCTAACATGAAGGATTCGATGATGGGCTCAAGCCCCAAACCGCCCTGAATAAGCTTTACGCCGAAAATAACAACACAAATGCCGATAACAAGGTAGGTGAGGATTTTGGAAAGTCCCGCAAGTTTAATTTGAAGGGGAGTTTTGCCTTCTTCTGCCTTTGCAAGTGCATCGGCAATCTTGCCCATCTCTGTGTCCATGCCGGTGGCAACAACAACTGCCTTGCCGCGTCCATAAACAACGGTGCTTCCCATAAAGACCATGTTCTTGCGGTCGCCAAGTGCAACATCACCGTTTGAACCGGCAGTAAGAACCTCTTGCTGCTTGGTGACCGGAACTGATTCACCGGTAAGAGCTGCTTCCTCGATTTTCATGCTGGCACATTCGATAATTCTTGCATCTGCGGGAACAGCATCACCTGCTTCGAGAACGATAATATCACCAACAACCAGATCCTCACTTTTGACAGAGAGCTGTTTTCCGTCACGAATTACCTTGGAGGTGGCAGCAGCGATTTCCTGAAGAGCTTCGATGGCTTTTTCTGCTTTGCTCTCCTGAAAAACGCCCAGAATGGCATTAATTAAAACAACGGCAAGAATAATTACCACATCGGAGGGGAATCCCATGTGACCTGCTACAACACCTTCATAGACTTCGACACCTGCTGAAATAGCTGCTGCGACGAGCAAAATAATGGTCATCGGTTCGGTGAGCTGCTTGAAAAAGCGGTGGATAAGGGACTCTTTTTTGCCCTCAATCAGTTTGTTTTTACCGTTTTTTTCAAGGCGCTGCTGTGCTTCTTTGGAGGAAAGGCCCTCGGCAGAGGAGCAAACATCCCCGAGAACACTGGCGGTGTCTTCTGTGTAAAATCTCATTAAAAAACCTTCTTTCTAAAAGAATATAAAAAACCCATGTATGGAAAATGCCATACATGAGTCTTGTTATTGAATTCAAGCCAGGCAGAATGCCATGTATGTTGAACTTGAAACACGCATGCGCGTGCCAACTACTCCCTCACAGGTATTCAATTGTTATAAACAGTATAAAACATTTTCCTATTTCTGTCAAGAACTAAAATTTTATTAATTTTTTCTCTTGGACTGAACCTTCTTGTATATCAACAGTCCTATACCGCTGATTATAATAGTAACAGCAAATGCAATAACAGCAAACAAATATTTTTTCTCTCCGAGAGCACTTCCGCCGATAGAGGATGTGATAACAGAGGGGATTCGTGAAACAGCAACAATAAGGATCCAGCTTGAAAGCTTCATTTCTGTAAGCCCTGCAAAATACGATAGAAGATCCTTGGGAGTTCCGGGGATTAACATGATAACAAAGAAAAGCAAATTCATTTTTTTGTTGTTTTGTAAAAATGTAAGAGAAGCTATTTTTTCTTTTGAAAAGAAAACCTCTACAAGCATCATTCCGAATTTGCGAACCGAGAGAAAAATGATAATACTACCAGTTATAATGCCCGCCATACAAAGAATCATACCTTCCAAACTGCCGAAAGCGTATCCGGCCGCTATTTCAAAAGGCTCTCCCGGAATGATGGCGATAATAACTTGTAAAACGATCATGCCGATAAATAAAAGCCGCCCCCAGATGCCAAACGCATCAACCCATTGCCGAAATTTTTCCGGCTCTGAAACAAAAGAGATAAGCGGCTTTCCGACAAGCAAAAAAATTGCCGCCGAAAATAATATAACAATAATAATGGCAATAATGCCCAGTAATTTTTTGTGTTTTTCTGTAAACTTGGCTGCCATAAAACTTCTCCTTATCACCAATTGCTATGATTATACACTTTTTTTCCCTTTTGCGCAAGTGCTCGGTTAGTGTTTTTTAGAACCGTTTTTTGAAAACAATTTCAGACAATAGATTGACTTTATGCGGTCTGTTTGGTATACTAAAACTCAAGAAAATAAAAACAGCGGGTAAAATCCGCCATGCCGAAAAGAAATAGGAGGCACATTTTATGTTTACCCTTGAGCCCAATCACCCTTATTATGATTTTGATGAAAATTTAATTAAGATCACCGAGTACACTGTGCTTGGTAAGCTGCCTAATCCATTTTTGATGGAGGACGGAACGATTGCCGATACTCCTGAGAAATGGAGAGAACGCCGTAAAGAGATGTATAAAGATGTTATTGAACTGCAGTACGGTACCATGCCTCCGGAACCCGAGTTTCTTGAGGTCGAGAAGCTTTATGGCGGCGCCTACGGTGACACCGGTTCTTATCGCATCATTACCGGCACAAGAGCAAAGCCTGTTACTTTTCTTATGAAGGTTATTCGTCCCAAGAGCGATACACCCTGTCCTGTAGTTATTGACGGTGATATGTGTTTTCTTTATCACTTTGATAAAGAATATTTAAACACCTTTAGAGATAACGGTGTGTGTTTCTGCACATTTGACCGTACCATGCTTGCTCACGATGTTAAAAACGAGGGCCGCCGTCAGGGCCAGCTTTACGAAACCTATCCCGAATACACCTTTGGTGCTGTCGGTGCATGGGCATGGGGCTATTCTCGCTGCCTTGATGCGCTTGAAATACTCGGACAGGACGATTTGAGCATTGTTGCTTACTGCGGACACAGCCGTGGCGGAAAAACTGCTATGCTTGCCGGCGCTCTTGATGAAAGGGCCACCATCGTTGCTCCAAACTCCACCTGTGCAGGTGCAAACGGATGCTATCGTATCCACATGAGAGGTATCGCAGAGTCCGGCAGAGAGAGCCGCAGCGAAACTTTGGACGATATGATGAAGGTGTTCCCCTTCTGGTTTGGAGAGGGTATGCAGGAGTATGTCGATCGTGAGCAGGATCTCCCGTTTGACTCTCATTATCTTAAAGCAATGGTTGCGCCCCGTATTCTTCTTGAAACAAATGCTGCCAGTGATAACTGGGCAAATACCATTGGTGCTTGGATGACTACGCAAGCAGCAAAAGAGGTTTACAAACTCCTTGATGCTGAGGATAATCTTTACTGGTCTTATCGTAAAGGCTATCATTTCCATAAGGTTATTGATATTGAGCAGCTTGTAAATATTATCAGTCACCTGCGTGATGGTGCTCCTGTGGATACCTCTCGCAAATTCCGCACTCCATTTAAGCAGCCTGATCTTATTTTTGATTGGCGCTGCCCTGAAAAGAAATAAGGAAGTTTAGATATATAATAAGCTCCCTCGTGAGAGACACTTTGGAAACAAGCTGTCTCTCACTTTTTTGCTTTTTGTCACACATCATTGTAACGCCACAAAAACTTACAAAAAGTTTTTAAAAGCGAGTTGACAATGAATAGCAAAAGATGATATAATAGTGCTCACGCGGGTATGGCGGAATTGGCAGACGCACTAGACTTAGGATCTAGCGGGAAACCATGCAGGTTCGACCCCTGTTACCCGCACCAAACAGTATAAATCCGAATTCATCTCAAATCATGTGATAAGTTCGGATTTATTTTTTTCGTAAAAAAGTCATGCTTTAAATATGGGCATACTAAATTATATATAAATGTAAGACAGGAGGGAAGGGAAATGCGCGCAAATAACGGCTCATTTAGTGAAGAGGAGATTGGCAGCAGAATGACCGCTAATCTTATCTCGTTTCGTGCCGAAATTGGAGTTCGGGAAGCTATGCGGGAGCTTATCAGGCAGGCGGCAGACAATGATAACATTTCAACAATTTATGTAGTTGATGAAGAGGGCGTACTGGTTGGCACCATTGACCTTCCTGATTTGATTATTGCCCGCGAAAATACAAAACTCGAAACGATTATTAACATTACCTATCCGCATGTTTATGCTAACGAACAAATTAGTGACTGTATTGAACGGCTAAAAGCGTATTCAGAGGACTCTATTCCGGTGCTGGATAAAGATAATAGGCTAATGGGAGTACTTACATCTCAGGATATGATGCGGCTTATAGATGATGAGTTTGGTGATGATTATGCAAAACTTGCCGGACTTACCGAGCAAGAGGATCTAAACGAGTCGATGAAAAAAAGCGTTGCAAAAAGGCTACCGTGGCTTATTGTTCTTTTTGGTTTAGGAATGTTTGTGTCCGCTGTTGTGGGTATGTTCGAAGGTGTTGTGGCACATTTAACTCTTGTGGTTAATTTTCAGTCTCTCGTTTTAGCCATGGCAGGAAATGTAGGAACACAGTCCCTTGCGGTAACAATTCGGGTTTTGATGGATGAACAGATAGATGGCAGACAAAAGCTCTTTCTTGTATTGAAAGAAGCACGGGTCGGTCTGATGAGCGGAATTCTTTTGGGGATTTTGTCCTTTTTCATTATCGGCGGTTATCTTATGGTTTTTAAAGGTCAATCTATCATGCTCGCTTTTTCGGTTTCACTTTGTTGCGGCATTGCCATGCTGGTGTCTATGCTTCTGTCAAGTGTTTCGGGGACTACCATACCGTTAATTTTTAAAAAGCTGAAAATTGATCCTGCAGTAGCGTCAGGTCCCCTGATTACTACCATTAATGATCTTGTTGCAGTAGTATCCTATTATGGTCTTGCGTGGCTTTTGCTCATTCGGACTTTAAATTTATGAGTTTATAGAAAAAATCTGTCGCACGTATGAGTCGTACTCTAAAGGATAGTAAAAAAGCTGTGTGGATTTTACACACAGCTTTAAATTGTCTGTGACAAAGTTAACCCCCTGTTCTACAGGGGGCAAAAAAATAGCTTTTAGCGAGGAGTAGAGTAGACAAGAAAAA
>JAZQMT010000115.1:0-19694 GCA_045543635.1 Oscillospiraceae bacterium
TCAATAAGCGAATGGATAACCGATTCGCGATGGACAACAATTTCAACATCCTCTGCTTTTTTATGAAACAGCCAGACAGCCTCAATAAGCTCAGCGCCCTTATTCATAAGGGTTGCCGAATCAATCGTAATTTTCGCACCCATGCTCCAGTTAGGGTGGGTAAGTGCCTGCTCGTTGCTTACATTTCTAAGCATATCTTTAGTATAACCGAAAAAGGGTCCCCCCGAAGCGGTCAGAATAATTTTCTTAACTTCCCTTTCCCTACATCCCTGCATGCACTGAAAAATAGCCGAATGTTCGCTATCTACAGGAAAAATGTTAACCCCCTTATCTGCCGCAGCTTTCATGACAAGTGCGCCGCCGGTAACCAAGGATTCTTTATTGGCAAGGGCAACATCTTTACAGGCATTAATTGCACTCAGGGTAGGCAGCAATCCTGCAATTCCCACGATACTGTTTACAACCAAATCACAGCTTTGAAGTGATGCGGCACGCTGCACTCCTTCAGGTCCGCAATCAATTTCAATATCGGTATCGGCAAGCGCGGTTTTAAGAGGAAGATAGAGCCCTTTTTCTGCAACACAAACAAGTTCGGGCTTAAATTCCCTTGCCTGCTCTTCCAAAAGTTTAATATTACGGTTAGCTGTAATGGCACTAACCCTTATACCGTGCATTCGAGCAACATCAAGTGTTTGCGTTCCAATAGAGCCGGTAGAACCCAAAACCGAAATCGTTTTCATACCAAATCCCCGCTTTAACTTTTAAGCCACCAACTGCAAAGAAAACAATCGGTGGCCGCAATTTTTATATGATGACAGTAAACACCCTAGTAACTAAGTAAACAGTCGGAGCGGTGAACAGGATACTGTCAAACCTATCCATAATTCCGCCGTGACCGGGAATAACATTTCCGTAATCTTTAATACCAATCTGTCTTTTTATAACCGAAGCTATAAGGTCTCCTGCCATTCCTGCAAAAGCAACACATACAGCGAGCAGCGAGAGTTCAATATAATTTACAGAAACGTCTGCACCGCTCACAGAACAAACTCTTGCATAAATAAACGCCATAAGATCGACAAGCAGTACATTGGTAACAATGCCTCCAATGGCACCCTCAATTGTTTTTTTAGGGCTTATTTGCGGGCTTAATTTATGTTTACCAAAAAATCTACCGGTAAAATATGCACCGGTATCAGAAAACCATGCACCGCCAAATATAATGAGGATATAAATTAACCCATTTTTTACAAATTCGTTTCTCAAAAGAACAATACAAAGGAAAGAAAGGGAGACACCGAGGGTTGCAATAATCAAAAAGCTTACCTTTTCAAACCCTATCTTATTATGAAAACGCAAAACAAGCAGAATAACAGCGATAAGGAACAGTGCTATAAGCACGCCCTGCAAATTCAGGCAACTTGCATATGGCATGAGGGCAGCTGTAATAATGCCTGCATATAGAAAAAACTTATGTTCACGAAATCCATCAGCACAAAGAAGCTCATAAACCGCAACAGCCGAGAGCACACAAAGTGCCGCCTCCAGCACAAGCGTTTGATAGAAGCACAAAATAATAGCAAGCACCACAACACAAAACGTTCCGGAAATGATGCGCTGTTTCATGAAAAAAAACCTCCAATTTTGCCATTACGCATTTCCGTAACGACGATTTCGTTTCGCATAATCAGCGAGTGCCTGCTCAATATGGCGCGGCTTTAAATCAGGCCAAAGCACATCACAAAAATAAAGCTCACTGTATGCTGACTGCCATGTAAGGAAATTTGAAAGTCGGTATTCCCCGCCTGTTCTGATAATAAGGTCAGGGTCTGGCTGCTGCGAAGTATAAAGATGTTTGCGAATTTCGTCACAGGTTATATCTTGTACACTTATTTCCCCTGCTACTGCCTTTGTAGCGCATATTCTTGCAGCATTTGCTATTTCGGGAAGCCCACCATAATTTATGGCAATATTGAGCGTCATTGCGTCAAAGTGTTCAGAAGAACGTTCGGTTTCTTCCATAAGCGCAATAATATCATCAGCAAGAGGGGCGCGGTCACCGATAAAACGAACGCGAATATTATCTTTGGTGTAATTCTTCACATCTTTCAGATACTCACGAAACAAATCCATGATACCGGAAACTTCCTGCTCCGAGCGTTTCCAGTTTTCGGTAGAAAAAGCATAGACGGTTACAATTTTAATACCGCGGTCACGGCAATAGCGGGAGACTGTTTTGAAAACAGCGGCTCCCTTTTGATGACCGAGCGAACGCGGAAGACCGCGTTTTTTTGCCCAACGCCCGTTTCCATCCATGATAAAAGCAACATGCACGGGCAAAAGCTCAGACTCAAAAACGGCTTTCTTTTTCAAAAAACTCATATCAAACTCCGAATTACAGTTCGAGAATTTCTTTTTCTTTGGTCTTGGAAAGCTCATCAACGGTTTTGCAAAACTGATCGGTAAGATCCTGAACCTGTTTTTCGCAATTTTTAAGATCATCCTCAGTTATTTCAGATGCCTTTTTCATTGCCTTAAATTTTTCAATTCCATCACGGCGGATAGAGCGGATAGCCACCTTACAGTTCTCCGAAAGCTTTGAAATATCCTTTGCTATATCACGCCGACGCTCCTCAGTAAGCGGCGGAAATGCAAGGCGAATAACTCTACCGTCATTGGTAGGGTTAATTCCAATATCGGAGGTATTAATAGCTTTTTCGATAGCCTTTAAGGTTGAAGCATCCCAAGGCTGAATGACCAAAACTCTTGCCTCGGCAACCGAAACAGCAGCCATTTGCTGAATGGGAGTAGGCACACCATAATAATCCACATTAACCTTATCGAGAACAGCAGGATTGGCTCTGCCGGCACGGATGGCAGCAAACTCATCTTTAAGAACATCCACGCTCTTATTCATTTTTTCTTTAAGTACCTTCATTTGTTCTTGCATTGTCTTTATCTCCTTTTATCTTAGTCTGTATAAACAACGGTTCCGATATTTTCGCCTGTAACAGCACGGTAAATATTCTCGGGATCCTCAAGGCTAAACACCAAGACAGGCATTTTATTATCCTTACACATAGCAGCTGCTGTACTATCCATAACAGCAAGCCCTTTGGAAAGGACCTCCGAGAGAGGGAGCGAATCATACTTAACAGCATCATCAAAACGATGAGGGTCTTTATCATACACCCCGTCTACCATAGTTGCTTTAAACATAATATCGGCATTGATTTCTGCAGCACGAAGAGAGGATGCTGTATCAGTTGAAAAATAGGGACTGCCGACACCGCATCCAAAAATAACCACTCTGCCCTTATCAAGATGTTTCAGGGCTTTACCGCGAATATAAGGCTCGGCAATCTGATGCATATCAATAGCAGTCTGAACTCTCACCTCAGCCCCAAGGCTTTCGAGCATATCGCCGACAGCGAGCGCATTCATTGCGGTTGCAAGCATACCGATATGATCGGCTCTGGTGCGGTCCATGTGTTCATTGGATCTACCTCGCCAAAAATTTCCGCCGCCCACAACAATACCGACCTGTGCACCCTCGTCGATACATTTTTTAATACTTTTGCAGATACTGTAAAGGGTTTCGTTATCAATCCCTGTTTTTTTATCACCGGCAAGTGCTTCACCGCTGAGCTTTAAAAGAATTCTTTTGTACTTCAAAGCCATAATACATCCTCCGCATTTATATTACTTTTAAAAGACAAACTTACTTAAATTATATTATACACAATTATTAGAAAACTGTAAAGGGCAAAATAGGATGCAACAGCTTTTTTTACAAAAAATATTGGAAAAGATTACATTTTATCATTCCATTATAAAGCTTGCGTTTTTTATCGGCTTTTCTGCCAAAAAGATTTTCAAAATTCTCATGAGGTGAGATAATATAATAATTCACTCCCTCACGGCGTAAAAAAAGCTTGCCCATAGTTTTATACAGGTTTTCGGCAGTTTTTATATCAGAAAGGCGTTCACCATAAGGCGGATTACATATTACTATTCCCTTTTCAGGAACCGAAAAATCTGCCACATCAGCTTTTTTGACAGTTATTCTATCCAAAGCTTCAGCCTTTTTGGCGTTTTCAACAGTAAGAAAAACTGCATCAGCATCTATATCCGAGCCATAGGCACGAAATGAAACCGAACGGTCGATTTTATCGAGCGCCTCTCCCCTTGCCATTTGCCAATGCTTAGCATGAAAGCAACCCCATTTTTCGGCCGCAAACGAACGGCGCAGCCCCGGTGCAATTTTAGCAGCACGCAAAAAGGATTCAATCAAAAATGTACCACTGCCGCACATAGGGTCATAAACCATACTATCCCCTTTTACTCTTGCAATATCAAGGATGCCTGCAGCAAGGGTTTCTTTAATCGGAGCTGCATTAGAATTGCGGCGATACCCGCGTTTATGAAGCCCTTCCCCGCTGGTATCAAGATAAAGGGAAACCTGATCTTTCATGATAGAAAACTGCACTTGAAGTCTGGCTGCGTTTTCGGGAAAAAGACTGATACCGTAACAGCTTTCCAAGCGGCGAACAATCGCCTTTTTTATAATAGACTGGCAATCGGGAACACTATGCAACTTAGAATTCAGCGACCATCCCTTAACAGGGAATGCCTCATTTCTATCAATGAAATCCTCCCAATTAACAGCCCGAGTTCCCTGAAAAAGTTCCTCAAAGGAAAGTGCTTTAAAAGATGCAAGCTCAATAAGCACGCGTTCTGCTGTTCTTAAATTAATATTGGCTGTTGCAATATCTGAAAATGTTCCTGTAAAACTGACTTTGCCATTCTCGTTCTGAACATTTTGAAAAGAAAGCCGCTTCATTTCACCCGATAATACACTTTCCAAGCCAAAATGGCAAGGACATACAATTTTAAGCTGTTGCATAAATTCACCTTTCTAAGCTTTTAAAAAGGCGAAGTGTTACCACTTCGCCTACCGCTTTTTATCTTCCGCCCCTGCGGCTGTAACCTCCGCGTTTGGAATCCATATTACGCTTAAGATCACTCATTTTTTCATCACTGGACTGCTTAAATTTAGTAAGCATATCCTCAAATGACATGGGTTGATTGCTCCGTTTCCCGAGCATATTTTCCCCTCTTGGTTCGCGTTCCTGACGAATTTCTCTGCGTGCAGGTTTTGCTTCAGGCTCATCACCATTGAGTTTTTTCATTGAAAGGCGGATCTTGCCATCCTCTCCAATACTTAAAACCCGGACTTTTACCTGCTGGTTTTCTTTCACATGATCGGTGATTTCGGTAACATATGTAGAAGAAATTTCTGATATATGCACCATTCCGGTTTTACCTTCGCCAATATCGACAAAAGCTCCGAATTTTGTAATTCCTGTAATTTTTCCTTCTAAAACACTTCCGACTTCAAGCTGCATAAGATAATATAAACTCCTTAGACGAAATTGAAAATGCCGAAAATCAGCTGCCGGAAATATCGATATAGATTTGCTCATCGGGATAAGCAAAATCGAAATATTCTCTTGCAATTCGCTCGACAAATTCATCCTGATCGCTTTTTTGGATCAGTTCCTTTTTTTCTTCATTGGAAATCATAAGCTCTTGTTTCTGCTCCTCAAGCTTGGCAAGCGTTTTGCGCTTATCAGAAAGCTCTATCTGAAGCGAAACTAAAGAAAAAGCTACCCAAACAACAACACATACAACAGCAAGCTTAAAAAAACCTTTAACAAAAGAACGCTTTTTGTCCGTTTTTTTGTTCGCTTTGTGCATCTTTCGAGCTCCTTTTCTTTTTCTTTGATTTTCCTACGCTATTATATAACATTTTTCTCGGCTTTGGCAATAGCTTTTTAAAAAATTTAATAATATTTTGCATAAAAATTTTTTTAAAATATTTATAAACAGGAGAAAATACAATTTTGAGCAGAAAACAGCATTTTTTCCAGATAAAAAGAACGATTTTTTGATATATAAAACCACAAATACGGGAAATCAGTTCATAAAATTTTTTTATAATGAAAAAAATAAGCCGTTCGACGGTGACACTGTAAAGAACAAAACCCAAAACAGCCATAATTAGCGGATAAATCAAAAATTTACCATCGGTGACCTGCATGTAGTAAGAAAAAACCGTTACAGTAGCGATAAGAAAGAACAAAATATCCTCTATAAAAGCAGCCACCTTAAAATTAAGCCCTATAAGGCGAAGAACCTTAAAAACATCATACAAAACACCAAGCCCTACGCCCATAATAATAGCAATACCTACATTTACAAGCTGCTGTGACAAACTGACATTCAAACAAATTACCCCACAATCCTACTGAAAGAGCTTTGAAAAAAATCCGGAGCGGCGATGTGTTTCCCCGGTATAAATCAAGGCACTTACCTTTCCGGTTACCTCCATGTCTCCGGTTACGGTATCCATTTGGTCAACTCGAAGCATTTCGCCTTTAATGACAAGCTCTCCTTTATCAGTAAAGCAAAGGATGGTTTTATCATCAAAGCTGCCTACATCACGAATTCCGGTAAGACTTAGTTTTTCACAATTGCTCATTATGATATTGTGCGGCATTGTTTTTTGCATATTCTTTTCTTCTGCCATTCAAGTTCACTCCCGTTTTATTCTAGAGTAAACTATATTCAGAAAAAAGTTTAATTATTCTATTATTTCATACTGCTCACAAGCAGTTTCCTTTGTAGCATGTTCATTTACAGAAAGGACTTTAACTTTTAAAGTTCTTGTGCCGAATCCCACCTCTATAACATCGCCGATTTTAACCTGATAGGATGCCTTAACTATTCTTCCGTTAACTGTTATTCGTTCGTTATCACAGGCATCATTTGCAACGGTTCTGCGTTTAATAATACGTGCATTTTTTAAAAATTTATCTATTCTCATATTTTCCTCCGAATAAATGAAAAAAGCTGTTTTGGCTTTCGGCAAAACAGCTTTTAAAAGGGTTCTTACTTGGAAACAGCGTCCTTCAGAGCTTTACCAGCTTTGAATGCGGGAGCCTTGGAAGCGGGGATGGTGATGGTCTCTTTGGTTCTGGGGTTTCTGCCGGTTCTCTCTCCGCGAGCACGAACCTCGAAAGTTCCAAAGCCAACGAGCTGAACTTTTTCGCCCTTCTTAAGAGCATCGGTAATGGAGTTGACAACAGCTTTCAGTGCTGCGTCTGCATCTTTTTTAGAGAGACCTGCCTGCTCGGCAATAGCATTGATGAGTTCAACTTTAGTCATTTTTCTTTCTCCTTTATTTTTTATTGTGCAAAGCACAAGTTTTGATAATTTGGAATAAAGAAAGCCTTTATTCCCACTATAACTATTTTAACCTATCAATCCTTTTTTTTCAAGCATTTTTACAATTTTTTTCCCCTTTGGAAGCATAATTATATCATCTTTTGCAAGAGCTTTGAAAAGCAATAGGCAAATTGCATAAATAACTGCCGCTAAAATTATGGAAATTACCGTTAAAATTCGTGAACTAATCATCTCATCGAGCAAATTATAAACCAAACCGGCTGTTACTCCGCAGACAGCAGCTGCTGCAAAAGGCTTAATAAATGTTGTTTTTACATTGGGAACTGTTCGAATTTGTCGGCACAAGAAAAACATGCTTGCAAGGAAAAGGAAAACATAGCAAAGAATAGTTCCGACAGGTGCGCCCTTCACATTAATAGACGGAATCGAAACCAAAACAAAGTTTGTTACTATTTTAATCGTTCCGCCGATAAGCATAAGCTTTACCGGAATATCTGCTCTGCCTACTGCCTGAAGCATACTGTTAATAGGAGTAAGCAGCGCAACAAATATAACGCCGACTCCCAAAAGAGAAAGTGCCGGAGCAGCTATATTAACGCCGAGAGCACGCTCAGCTGAAGGATATAGAAGTTTTAAAATAGGCTTTGCCATGACCGAAATCCCTATTCCCGCCGGAAACGCCACAAGGCTTGTAATTCGCAGAACCGATTCAACACTTTTTTTAGTCAATTCTGTATTTTTAAGCGTCCATGCAGCTGTCACGGCAGGAAGTGCACTGATAGCAAAGGTTGTAGTAATGGTAGGAACAAGATTGAAAACACTGATAGCATAATTATATGCACCGTAAATAAAGTCAGGAATGTCTCTGGCTTTCTCGCCTATTCCGGGATACATATTAATAATCGTTTGAGAATCTAACTCCATTGCATAGTTAAGCCTATTCAAAACGGAACTTGAATCAATAAATGAAGTAATTGTTGTAGCAAGCGTACCCAATGAAACCGGAATGGCTATAGCACAAAGTGAGCGCAAAATTTCCCTGCCGCTTCGAGCGGGAGGTGCAGAGACGAGCTGTTCTTTTGTAATGCTGTCTCCTTTTATATGATAACGCAGATGAAGATAAACCGCACCAATCAGGGTGCTGAAGGTAACACCGAGAATTGCCGCTGCCGAAGCAAAGGGATAAATGATAGACATCGCCTCTGTTTCGGTTTTGCAGAAAGTTCCGAAAACGGTTTTATCAGCCTCAAACTGTGTTGTTCCGATATGAATTACGAGCCACGAAAACAAAAGACCAAACAAAAGCTTAGCTATTGCCTCAATCATTTGGGAAATAGCCGTGGGGTACATGTTTTTAAGCCCCTCATAGTATCCCCTTCTTGAGCTCATCATACAACAGAAAAAAACTGCAGGAGCAAGGCAGATGATAGAAAGGAATGCAGCAGGTGTTTCTACGATTTTATCAGAATATATTTTGGCACTTGCCAGCATTAAGATACTTCCGATACCGCCTGTAACAGTAAATGCCGCAGTTGAAACACCAAGAATTTTTTTAACCTCACGATAATTTCCTTTTGCAACATTTTCTGAAACCATACGTGCAACTGCGACAGGAAGGCCTGCCATTGCCAATGAATAGAGCGGTGTAAAAACATTGTAAGCAACCGAAAAATATGCAAATCCCTCTTCGCCTAACAAATTTCCGAGAGGAATTTTAAACACCGCGCCTACAACCTTTACAACTAATGTTGCAATAACAAGTATCAAGGCGCCTTCCAGAAAGCTCTGAGTTTGGCGCTTTTGAGATGAAGAGTGCTTCAAGGATGTCAACCTCCGCATAGCTTATTTTTCACTTTCGTCTTTGGAAAACTGAACACTGTAAACAGTTTTGTGATAGGGATGAAGGTTTGCACCGCAATTTAAGCAAAATTCATCTTCTTTATCATTAAATGTGCCACAGTTTTTACACTTTTTACAGAACTTGATTAAATCTGCCTGTTCCTTCAACTCGGCAATTTGCTTTCGCAACAGATCTATTTCATGGATACGCATGGTCACAATCTCGCCGAAATCCTCCCCTGCCTTTGCCTTATGGTAAACGCGAAGCCCAAGATGTGTGTAGCATTTACGAAGCTCGGCACGAAGCTTATAAATTTGCAAATGGGTTTTGCCCTTATCGACCATTTCTTCAGCTTTTTCACCTGTTTTATTAGCAACATTTTTTGCCGTTTCAAAAATCTCATCAAACAATTTCATACAAACAGCTTCCTTTCCAAACAAAATTTTGAAATAGGCTCTCTTTCATTATACAACTTTTTTCTGATTCTACAATATCACTTATCACCGATAAACTCTCTTAACATAGAGGTAGCAGGAACAACATTGGCCGGAGCATCATAAAACAGTTCAAGCTTTTTTTCGAGCTCCTTGAGCGTTTCTGCGTGTTTGGGATCAGAAACCTTGGATTTTTCCATAATAGGAAGCAGATAATGATGATAGATGCACGGCTCATAAAAATGCGTAGTATCAATAATACAATCTGCAGTATCTTTAAAAGGAATAATCGTCTTTATCTCCTCACGGCAAACGCCCTCCCACATATTCAGCGTGTTTTCAAGGCTGCTTCCGCGAAAGAAATAATCTCTGATCATTCGGCGCATCATTCGTAAACTTCGTCTTTTTAAAACAGGCATTTGGTTTGAATCATAGATCTGACTCAGCGGATTTACAAAAATTTTATAAAATCCTTTATCTCCGAATGCCTCAATGCCATCGGTTAGCTGTGGATTAATCGCATGAAGCCCTTCGACGATGATAATATCATTCTCCCCTGTTTCTAAAAGGCGGGCTTTTTCGGGCTGTCTTTTACCGCTTACAAAATCAAAATATGGAATCGTGGTTTGTTTACCGGAAAGCAAAAGCCCAAAACATTTTCGAATTTCGTTTATGTCCAGTGTATTTACCGATTCAAAATCGGTTTCTCCGTTTTCCAAAACAGGAAGCTCATCACGGTTTAGAAAGAAATCATCAAGAGAAACATAAACCGCATTTTTACCGCCGGAAACAATTTTTTCCGAAAGCTTTCTGGCGGTTGTGGTTTTACCCGAGCCGGAAGGACCTGCAATCAAAACAATTTTATAGATATTTTCAGAAACAAGCATGCCGGACACCTTTTCAAGCTGAGCATTATATCTTTCCTCACAAAGCATGACAAGCTCACTTAAGCTATACTCTGCCATTTTGTTTAAATCAGTAACCGTAACCATGCCTTTTTCATCAAAAAGGGTATTGTTCATAAAAACTCAAAACCTCTCGTTTTCTGTTAATTATATTTTCAAATCCGCTTATATATTCTGTAGGATATTTATAATTAAAGATGCGTCGAATCTCCTCACTGTGCGGAGCTTTTAATTTTGTCACAGCGCCCGCTCCCAGCGCAATGATGGTGTGAACCTCATCCATAATATATATATTATAATATCCTTTATGACCGTCTAAGGTGTATCCAACATTTTCGAGATTGGAAAGTGTGTTTTTCTGACGGTACATGTAATACGGAAAATATCCTCCCCGATAGAACCGCTCTTGGGATATACCAACCATTTTTTCAGCAGGAGTTTCTCCTTGTACAAACGCGCTTTTTGCCTCTTGAGCTATATTTGCGGCACGTTTAACGGTAAGGGTGTGCAAGGTGATATTTTCAGGGCGCAGTGAGATAGCCGTTTCAAGTGAATTTACAAAAGAGTCAAAACTATCACCGGTAAGCCCTGCAATAAGGTCCATATTAATCGTTTGAAAACCGACAGAGCGTGCAAGCTGAAAAGCCGCCAGCGTTTGCTGTGTAGTATGTTTTCTGCCGATTGCATTAAGAACATCGTTATTAAAGGTTTGCGGATTGATGCTTATTCTATCGGCACCCATTGAATGAATGGCAAAAAGTTTCTCCTCTGTAACGGTATCGGGGCGTCCCGCCTCGACGGTGTATTCTATGATGCCCGAAAGTTCAAAGCTATCTTGTATCGTTCTCATAAGCAACGAAAGCTGGTCTGCACTCAATGTTGTGGGAGTACCACCGCCGAAATACACACTTCGCAAGCGAAGCCCTGCTTTTGATGCGATTTTTGCAGCATCTTGTATTTCCATTACAAGATGATTAACATAATCGGGAATTATAGCAGCAAAATGTTCGACAGAGCCTGAAACAAATGAGCAATAATTACATCTTGACGGGCAAAACGGAATAGAGATATAAAGACTGAAATCCTGCGGTTCTGAGGAGAGCAAAACCGGGCGTTCTGCCTGTGCTGTTTGCCATACTAAAAGAAATTTCTCTTCACTCACACGATAATCAAAAATAAATTTGTTGCGTACATCAGCCGCAGTTGCACCTGCATCTAACATGCGGTGGACAAGTCTTGTAGGGCGAACACCCGTAAGGAGTCCCCACTTTTGTTCTTTTCCCGATATTTCAACAAGGCAATCATAAAGCATGCCCGCCATTTGCCATTCGGTTTTCTGTTCATTTAAGCATTTGATTTTTTCAAGCTTTTGAGCATATTGCCCCTTCACCGAAACAGCAACAAAAATATTGTTGTCTGTTCGAAGTTCGGTGAGAACATAATCTCCTATCGGCTGCATAATATCAAATTTAATATGAAGCTCCCGCTCATGAAAAAACATTCTTGCGATATTCTCCATTTCATAGCGAAAGGGGTGATTGTTTATTATGATCTGCATATCTGTTCCTTATGCGTATTCATTAAAATATGGATTTTGTTTTTTCTCTGTTTTAAGGGTGGACTCGTTGCCATGTCCGGCAAGAATACGATAATCCTTAGAAAGAGCAGCAAGTTTTTTTACGGACTGTATCATAAAAGCATCGCTGCCGCCGTAAAAATCCGTTCTGCCGACGCTGCGTTCAAGCACAGTATCCCCCGAGAACATAACATCCTCACAAAGAATAACAATGGATCCTTTGGTATGACCGGGAGTAGAAACAAACTCAAAGGTTAATTCATCAAGGGTTAAAGTATCACCGTCTTCAACCGTAATATCTGCTTTAAGGGCATGAGGATGGTTTGTAAACATCCATGACATGCTTTTATCCGTATCCTCCAGCATTTCGGCATCACGACTGCTGATAACCAGCTTTGCACCTGTCTTTTTCATCAAATCGTACGCTGAGGCGGTGTGATCATAGTGACCATGGGTAAAGAAAATATACTTCAAGGTTGCTCCAAGCTCATCAAGCTTTTTTTCAATTTTATCAAACTCTATTCCAGGGTCAATAATAACGGCGTTGTTCTTTTCTGTGGTTATGATATAAGTATTATTCAAAAGTTTTCCAACGATAACGGTTTCGATTTTCATTGTATTTCCTCACCTTTGTTTGGACATGATCTTATCGGTATCAAGAACGATAGAGATAGGTCCATCATTAATAACAGACACCTTCATATAAGCTCCAAACACGCCTTTTTCTACCTTTTCAATTCCGTTTTCACAAAGCTTTTTACAAAAATATTCATACAGCCGATTTGCTTCTTCGGGAGGCATAGCACCGTCATAGGAAGGCCTTGTTCCCTTTCTGGCATCCGCACAAAGAGTGAAATTAGAGATGGCGAGAACACCGCCGGAAGTATCCAAAAGAGAACGATTCATTTTGTCATTCTCATCCTTAAAAATGCGGAGGTTTGCAATTTTGCGCGCAAGATAGTCACATTCCTGTTCACTATCTGCTTTATTTACTCCGAGGAAAACAACCAAACCACGCTCTATTGAGCCTGTAATTGTTCCCTCTACACTTACGCTTGCTTCAAGCGATCTTTGAACCAATGCAATCATCAGTTTATCGCCCTTTCTACGACGTTAATGTCGGGAATTTTGGAAAGACGGTCAATAATATTTTTTAGATGCTCTGTTCCCTCTGTGCTGATTGATAGGTGGAAAAAGCTTCTTCCGTCCTTGGTATCTTTTGCTGTTATGCTATGGATAGGAACACGCATCTGTGCAAACTGTGTGCTAATATCAAGAAGCAAATTAGCACGCGAATTTGCCCAAATATTAAGGGTTACATCATAGCTGCTCGACCGAGTAACCGATGCCCAATGCACCCTTACCCAACGTTCTTTGTCTTCTGATTTTTTCATACCTTCAATTGCATGAGCACAATCCGCTTTATGCACCGAAACACCTGAGCCACGGGTTATAAAACCAACGACCTCATCACCGGGCAGCGGGCTGCAACATTTTGCAAATTTAACAAGACAGTTATCAATTCCCTCAACGATAACGCTACCGTTTTGTTTTCTGCTTTTATTTTCATTAACAACATCTTCAATAGAAAAGCTCTGATTTTTGGCTTTTGCCTCTTTAACTGCCCGATTATAATCCTCTTTAACACGCGGCATGATACGAGAAATGAGGATACCTCCATAACCGATAGCGGCATAGAAATCATCCAAATTTTCGTAGTGATGCCTTTTTGCAACGGCAAGAAGAAAGTCATCGCGTTTTTCGGGCGCGATATTAATAAGGTTGCGGCGAAACTCGGCATCAAGCTCGTTTTTTCCCTGTTCGATATTTTCCTCGCGGTACTCCTTTTTAAACCAGTTGCGAATTTTATTTCTCGCTTCACTGGTAACAACAAGCTTGATCCAATCACGGCTGGGCCCCTTTCCCTTGGTGTTGGATGTGATTATCTCAACAATTTCGCCTGTTTTAACTTTATAATCAAGAGGAACAATCTTTCCGTCTACCTTTGCACCGACGGTACGATTTCCGACGGCGGTGTGAATGGCATAAGCAAAGTCAATAATACAGGAGCCGATTGGCAAGCTGATAACATCTCCCTTGGGGGTAAACACAAACACCTCTTCGGGAGCAATATCGGATTTAATGCTGCGAACAATCTCCTCAACATCTTCCGATTCCTTTTGCGCCTCAAGCAGTTGACGAACCCAAGCAAGCCTTTCCTCCAGCTTGTTCTTGCCGCTGATGCCCTGTTTATATTTCCAGTGAGCCGCAATTCCGTATTCGGCGGTATGATGCATATCCCAAGTTCTGATCTGAACCTCAAACGGAATTCCCTCTTTATCAATAACAGTGGTATGCAAGGACTGATACATATTGGGCTTGGGCGTAGAGATATAGTCCTTAAACCGATTAGGAATGGGGCGGAACATATCATGTATCATGCCAAGGATATTATAACACTCCGTTACACCGTCCACAATAACACGCACTGCATAGATGTCAAAGATTTCCTCAAAATCCTTATTCTGCATAAAGACCTTACGGTAAATTCCGTAAATACTCTTAACTCGGCCTTCTACAACAATATTTTGCTGTTCACCGAGGCGTTCGCAAATTCGTTCCTTAATACGATCCAGAAACTCCTGTCTCTCCTCTTTTTGGCCGACAAGTTTTTCCTCAATCTGCTGATACCCAATCGGATCAAGATGTTTCAAAGAAAGATCCTCAAGCTCCTCTTTTACAGCACGGATCCCCAATCTATGAGCAATCGGAGCAAAAACTTCCATTGTTTCGAGGGATTTATCACGCTGTTTCTGTTCCGAAACATATTCAATTGTTCGCATATTATGCAATCGGTCGGCAAGCTTAATAATAACCACACGAATATCCTGCGACATAGCAAGCAGCATTTTACGCACATTTTCCGCCTGTTGTTCCTCACGTGTGGTAAGCGGAAGAAGCCCTAATTTGGTCACACCGTCTACAAGAATGGCAACATCATTGCCGAATTCGGATTTAAGCTCGCGAAGCTCAACTTCGGTATCCTCAACAACATCGTGCAGAAGCGCGGCTGCAACTGTATCGGTATCCATTCCCATTTCCACCAATATCTTGGCAACCGACAAAGGGTGCACAATATAAGGCTCACCCGATTTGCGTTTTTGACCGTCATGTGCCTTTTGTGCAAATAGGTATGCCGCGATTATTTTATCTTTATTTAGGTTTTTGATGTTGCGTTCAACAGCTTCCATTAACTGATTGAATAATGCATCCATAAATGTAGTCTGCTCCTTTAATGCTGCAAGTATTCTGATATATACTGTAGAATATCACACTGAAATAGGTCTTGCTTTTGCTGTGTTTTAACAAGAAAAATTTTTCCTTTATCTATTACGGCGAGAGAGCTTTGACAAAACGCTTCTAAAATAACGCCCAGCATTGCGCGATTTATTTTTCCGCCCATTTGCCACCATAAAACATCTGTTCCGTTATCATAACCCGAATTTTGTTTCAGGACACGGTACACTTCGGCTGCCTGCTCATGCGTGGGATACAGATAAGCAGCTTGTTTTGTGCTGAGTTTTTCGCGGCGCAAAGCCGCTTCAAACAGTTGTTTTTCCTTAAAAAACACTGCATCGCGAATACCGCAGGGGCGTATATCAACAACCTGTATTGTAACAGATTCTGTTCCATTATAAATATTCGGTTTCAAGCGAACAAGCATATCCACTTTTTGCCCCATGTAAACCGAAAGCTCTTTGGCAGAAACACTGAAATAAAGAGCGGTAAATTTAAAATCGCCATCGGAAAGCAGCAGTCTTGTATGTTTACCGTTTCCAATCGGTGAAATATTCTGTACTGTTATGCTCTGCATTACAAACAGCGGCGTGGGGTTGTTTTTTCCGAAAGGTTCAAACACAGAAAGCTCTTTTGTAGCTGCAAGGGTTATTTCGGAAGGAGCAATAACAGCATCTGCCTCCAAAGCATTTTGAGGCATATAGGGATAATTTTGTTCAGCGTAACAGTTGATTTGCTCACGAAATGTATTTACCATATTTGACGGCAATGTCACACCGACTGCAAGGCTGTGACCGCCGAAACAAGTAAATAAATCCCGACAATTATTTAATGCATCAAAAAGCTCAAACCCCTCTACACTTCTACCGGAGCCTATTGCACAATCCCCATCCTCCGAAAGAACAAGCGTGGGTTTTCCTGTTTTCTCCACAAGCTTTGAAGCAACAATACCCAAAACACCGTGATGCCATCCTTTTCCGCATACAACGATAACTCGCCGGGAAAATAGCATCGGATCGGCAGCAGACATTTCTTCTATTTCACTTAAAATATCAATTTCAATTTGCTTTCTTTTTTCATTATCCGCACAAAGCTCATAACAAAGACTCTCTGCACACCTTTCATTCTCGCAAAGAAGCAAAGCAGCAGCGCGTGACGCATCACCCATTCTGCCTGCTGCATTGATACGCGGAACAAGCCCATAGGTTACAGCAGTAGAATCTATTTCAGAACTTTCTGAAAATGCCGCATCAATAAGCGAGCAAAGCCCCAAATTATCTGTTTCTCTCATACGAGACAGTCCCAGACGAACAATGGTTCTGTTTTCATCTACAAGCGGGACAATATCGGCAAGTGTTGCAAGCGCAACAAGCTCAGCATACTGCTCAAATGCCCCCTCATAATCCCCATCATCAAGGGCAGCAACAAGCTTAAATGCCACAAATGCGCCGCATATATCCTTAAATTTGCTCAGACAATCTTTTCTATGCGGATCGACAACGATACAATCAGGCAAAGTTTCCTGAGGCATATGATGGTCAGTAACAACAACATCGATACCGAGGCTTTGGGCAAAAGCTATTTCTTTCACTGCAGCAACTCCGTTATCCACCGTTATAATCAGCTCACATCCGCCATCTTTGAGCTTTTGAATCGCATTCTTATTAAGCCCATATCCCTCCTGTTCGCGCAGGGGGATATAGTAGCTGACATTTGCACCAATTGCCTCTAAATACGAGCAAAGAATAACCGTTGCAGTAACCCCGTCAGCATCATAATCACCGTAAACGATGATTTTTTGCTGCATATCGACAGCATTGTTTATCCGCTCTACGGCACGCTCCATATCAATAAGCTCAAACGGCGAGGAAATATAATCTTTTTGTGAAAACAGCTCCTGCTCCGAAATACTGCCGATGCGAGCGGCAGCAACCTTAGCCGCAAGGGAACACACGCCATATTTTTGCGAAAGCTCGCGGAAGGACTTTTGCTCTGCAATATTCCATTTTTTAAAAGCTATCATCCTATCCGCTCCTTTCGTATGTTTCAGAAATTATTATTAAAATATTATAGCATAAAATTACAATCATATCAACAAAAAACATCAAATTCCTCTTTTCTTTAAAAAAATGTGGTATTAAATAAAAAAATATGTTAAAATAAATAAAAAACACTGTATTATTTCTAACGGAGAGGTTAAGATGGACGCTGCAAACCGCATTTTTGAGCAATACCAAGCTTTAAAGCAAGAAATTGAGCGGCACAACCGCTTGTATTATGATAATGACGAGCCCGAAATCAGTGATTATGAATATGATATGCTGATGCAACAGCTTAAAAAAATCGAAAACGAAAACCCTGATTTTATAACTCCCGATTCCCCCACCCAGCATGTCGGCGGGAGCTATTCAGAAGGGCTGTTTTCCCCTGTCGTACACACTGTTCAAATGGCAAGCCTGCGCGATGTTTTCAGTGTTGATGATATAAGAGATTTTGACCGCAGGGTGCGCGAGGCAATTGTTTCCCCTATTTATGTTGTTGAGCCTAAAATTGACGGTTTGTCGGTTTCTCTTGAATATAGAGACGGCAATTTAGTTAGAGCCTCTACCCGCGGAAACGGCTTTGTCGGCGAGGATGTTACTGCCAATATTATGACAATAAAATCTATTCCCAAAAAGCTTTCCAAAGCCATCCCCTTTTTAGAGGTACGCGGTGAGGTCTATATGCCGACAAGTGTTTTTTATGACCTTGTTGAGCAACAAGAAAAAAACGAAGAAAAGCCCTTTAAAAACCCCAGAAATGCTGCTGCGGGGTCACTTAGACAGAAAAATTCCGAAATCACCCGCTCCCGCCGTTTAGACATTTTTGTTTTTAACATTCAGCAAATACAAGGTAAATCCCTCACCTCTCATAAACAATCACTTGATTTTTTAAGTTCCTTGGGCTTTCCTGTTACCCCCTCCTATAATACATTCACTGACATTGAGGATGTTGTTTCGGAAATTGAAAAAATCGGTCAAATGCGAGGGAAATATGGTTTTGATATTGACGGAGCTGTTGTAAAGGTAGATAACTTGTCAGACAGAGGAGCTCTTGGCGCAACAGCAAAATATCCCCGATGGGCGGATGCTTTTAAATATCCGCCTGAGGAAAAGGAAACTGTACTTCGAAAAATCGAGATCAATGTGGGACGCACAGGGGCACTTACTCCTACTGCTATATTTGATCCTATAATGCTTGCGGGAACAAGCGTTAGTCGCGCGGTGCTTCACAATCAGGATTTTATCACCCAAAAGGACATTCGCATTGGTGACACCATTGTTGTTCGCAAAGCAGGAGAGATAATTCCTGAAGTGCTCTGCAGCAAGGCTCATACCGAGGGAAGCGTGCCATATCACATTCCCGATACCTGTCCTTCTTGCAACAGCCGCGTTTTTGAAAACAAGGATGAGGCTGTGATACGCTGTTTAAACCCTGAATGTCCCGCGCAGCTTTCACGCAATATCATTCATTTTGCATCTAAATCTGCAATGGACATTGCCGGACTGGGTCCTGCAATTATAGAGACTCTTATTGAGCAAAAACTTATAACATCAGCAGCCGATCTATATACACTCGTTCCCGAACAGCTTGAAAACATCGAAGGTTTCGGAAAAAAATCTGCTCAAAATTTAATTTCTGCAATAGAAAATTCCAAAGAAAAAGACCTTTCATGTCTTTTGACTGCCTTAGGAATTCGCCACATCGGACAAAAGGTTTCAGAGCTTATTTCCGAAAGGCTTTGCAGCATGGATAGGATTATGTCAGCAGATTTTGATACTCTTTGCAGCATTGACGGTGTGGGCGAGGAAATGGCACACAGTCTTCTTGCCTTTTTTGCAGAGGAGCGGTCCAAGCATCTTATAAGCCGTTTGAAGGAATACGGACTTAACATGGAGCATAAATTCTCAAAACACGGCTCACAGTTTGAAGGGCTTACCTTTGTTTTAACCGGAACACTTCCCACCTACACACGCGATGAAGCTACAAAAATTATAACAACTTTAGGCGGAAAAGTAACATCGAGTGTTTCAAAAAAGACTTCTTATGTTTTGGCTGGGGAGGATGCCGGCTCAAAGCTTACCAAAGCAAAACAACTGGGAATTGCCGTTATAGACGAAGCACAATTTAAGCGCATGGCGGAGAAATAAAATGGATAAGAATGACAAAGTATCTTTTGATGAGCTTTTAAAAAGCGGTCAGGTTATACCCGATGAATACAAGAATGACCAGCCGATTTTTAAAGATGAGCCCAAAAAGCATGATTATACCATTTTCTTTCTGGTGATCGTTGCCGTTTTATGCATTTTAGGCTGTATATATTATACGATGTATGCAATGAAGCCTATTGA
>JAZQMT010000116.1:0-8588 GCA_045543635.1 Oscillospiraceae bacterium
CAGAGCTTGTTTACAATGGTCAGTGGTTTACCCCTCTGCGTGAGGCTCTTTCCGCATTTGTTGACAAAACACAGGAAAAGGTTACCGGTAAGGTTCGCTTAAAGCTCTATAAAGGTAATATCATCAACGCCGGAATGTGGAGTGATTATTCACTTTACAGCGAGGAAATCGCAACCTTTGGCGAAAGTGACTACGATCAGAAGGATTCTGCAGGATTCATCAATCTTTACGGCCTGCCCATTAAGGTTCAGGCTATGCTGGAAGGCAGAAAATAATTAAGGCAAACAGGAGAGAAAAACACAATGGCTAAAATGTGGGCAGGAAGGACCGACGGTGAAACCTCCAAAATCGCTGACGATTTTAACTCCTCCATTCACTTTGACTGCAAAATGTATAAGCAGGATATTACGGGCAGCATGGCGCACGCCGCCATGCTCGGCGCAAAAAACATCATCTCTAAAGCTGATGCGAACGCTCTTATTGAAGGGCTTGAGGGCATCCTAACGGATTTGGAGAACGGCGTCCTTGCCTTCGATATGTCCTGTGAGGATATACACATGTTCGTGGAGCAGGAACTGACCGCTCGTCTTGGCGATGTCGGAAAGAAACTGCATACCGCAAGAAGCCGTAACGATCAGGTGGCACTTGACCTGCGAATGTATTTGCGTGATGAATGTGAAGGTATTTCCAAGCAAATTCGCGAGCTTATTGCTGCCATAACCTGCAAAGCGGAGGAGCACAAAACCTCCATTATGCCGGGTTACACGCATCTGCAGCGTGCACAACCCATCACATTGGGCCATCACCTGATGGCTTACGCCATGATGCTGCTTCGAGACCTTGACAGACTTTCGGATTGCAAAAAGAGAATGAACCAGTCCCCCATCGGCTGCTGTGCCCTTGCCGGAACGACCTATGACACAGACCGCCGCTTTGAAGCGGAAAAGCTTGGATTTGACGGGATTTGCAGAAACAGCCTTGACGGCGTTTCAGACCGTGATTTTTGTGTAGAGCTTCTCTCTGCTCTTGCCATTTTAATGATGCACCTTTCTCGTTTTTCGGAGGAAATCATCCTTTGGTCGAGTTGGGAATTTAAATTTATTGAGCTTTCGGATGCATTTACCACAGGCTCTTCCATCATGCCGCAAAAAAAGAACCCTGACATGGCAGAGCTTGTTCGTGGAAAGACCGGCAGGGTATATGGTGACCTAATGGCATTGCTCACCACCCTAAAAGGTTTGCCCCTTGCATACAACAAAGATATGCAAGAGGATAAGGAAGGCGTTTTTGACGCTTGCGAGACTGCCCAAATGTGTCTTGCCGTTTTCACTCCCATGATAGAAGGCATGCGCGTTTGCACCGAAAACATGAAAAAAGCCGCACAAAACGGCTTTATCAACGCCACCGATCTTGCTGATTATCTGGTTAAGAAAGGTCTGCCTTTCCGCAGCGCTTACAAGATTTCGGGGCAAATCGTGGCAAAATGTATTGCTGAAGGTAAAATTCTTGAAACGCTCACGCTAGATGAGTACAGGGAATTTTCCGAATTGTTTGAACAAGATGTATTTAACGAGATCTCGCTTGAAACCTGCGTTGAAAAACGCATTAGCGAAGGAGGAACTTCGATTTCCTCGGTCGAGCGTCAGATCGAGTTTATGAAAGGCGAGCTCAAAAGATAGTTTTTTACCCCGCCGTTTTTTCGGCGGGGTTTCTTTTTTTGTAATCGTCACGCACGATACCTAACACACCGAGGTTAAATATGATTTTAAAAAAAGATTTTGAAACTGCACAACAAGTAGCTGATCGTTTAGGCGTTACTGTTCGCGCCGTCCAAAAATGGGCAATAGAGGGAAAAATATCCGGTGCTCAAAAAATCGGGCGAGTTTGGTTTATTCCAAAGGGAGCCTGCATTCCCAAAACAGAAAAAAGGAGCAAAAACGATTTCAGCAAAGACCATATTCCTACTTTTCATCGACTCAAGCATATCCATACCGCACTGCCTCTTTCTAACAGCGCATACCCCATAGGCAGATGCCTTGACTACATAAAAACCATTCCCGATCAGGATAACCGAAACCTCGCACTTGGCGAGTATTACTTTTTCAGCGGCCAATCAGATGAAGCAGTAAAAGTTTTAACACCCTACCTTAACAGTTATATTCCCTCATACAGATATTCTGCTGCTTTGATATGCACCTTTGCAAACCTCTCGCGCAAGCAAATTCATCTTGCGCATTTTTGCATGAATGTACTGCTGGAACAATTGAAAACAGACCTTGCTTCCAACGCACCTACAGAACAATGCGCTGTCGGCATTTTTGCCGTAACCGCCGTCTCTGTATTTCTTCATTTTCCAATTCCGTAAATTCCACCTTTAAGGGATCATTTAAAATATTTGCCGGACGGATTAAAGCTATGGGGCTGCTGTGTTTTGGCGCATAAAGCTTATCTTGAAAAGAATTACACGCGTTGCCTTGCCAATGCGGATATAGCTCTGGCTCTATGCCCCAAAACTTATCCTATTGCCGCTATATATATCGAATTGGCTGCAGCTATGGCACTAATGAATTTAAGATATATTCAAGATGCTAAAGCTCGCATGGATGCTGCATGGAAAATGGCGCAGCCCGATGATTTGATTCATCCCTTTGCCCAGCATCACGGCTTGCTTCAGGGCATGATTGAGGTGTATTTTAAAAAAGATCATCGCAAGGATTTTGAACGTATCATTGCTCTTACCAATAATTTTCGCTCGGGTTGGCAAAAAATGCACAATTTCGACACCGACTTTCAGACCGTAAACAATTTGACCACTACTGAATTTACCATTGCCATGCTTTACAGCTGCGGTTGGTCGGCTCGAGAGATTGCTGTATATATGGAAATTTCTCAGCATACTGTTCGGGGCTATATCAAGACAATATATACAAAGCTCGGTATTTGTAACAGAAACGAACTAAAGCAATTTATGCCAAATTAAATTTTTTCTGTTCGCCATGCGAACAGAAGTGTAAAAAAGAGATAATAAATACTGTTGAAATTTGACAAAAAATCAAATAAAATTAGGTTTATTGCCATTTTTAGTCATTTTATAAGTCACTAATTTTTATGCATAAACTGGGCTAGTATAAAACATATTTTTTAGTATAATTAAATTAATAAGGAAACGGAAGACACCCTTTTTGAAGAAGATAAGAATCTGCTCCCATCCGGTGTACGGAGTTATAGGTTCCGCCTGTTTGAAAAAGAACCTCCCTTACCTTACCGAAATGTATTTACAATGCATTTCAAAAAAACAAAGGAGAAAAACATTTATGAAGAAACTATTGAAAAAAGTCACTGTGTCCGTTGTTTCTTTGGTTATGATGTTAACCCTGTTGCCTGCTTCCGCATTTGCAACAAACACCCTCACCATTGAAGCAGAAGAGACCGAAACTGTGTTCTACAAAGACTCATACTGGTGGTATGAGTTTTCAATTGATCCTACCGATCTTACCGACATCAGCTGGTCTGTCGTTGAAGGAACTCTTCCCGAAGGCTTTGCCCTTGCAGAAGACCCCGAGTCTGAAGGCGTTTGCTTACTCGAAGGAGAGCCTACCGAACTTATCTCTGAGCCTCTTGCTCTTAAAATCGGCGTAACTGCTAAGGATGCTTCGGGCGTTTCTCACACCGGAACCGTAGATATTAGCTTAACAGTTGAAGAAATGGAAGAGCCCGAATTCCCCGGTTTCGAAGATGTTCCCTTCTATGCTACAATCGAAGAGGCTGATTGCGAAGTTCCCATGGCAACTGCTAACACCAAAGAAGATATTCTGAAATGGCTCAATGATACTTGGCTCACCTCTCTTGAGGGATATGATGAGTTTCTCGAAGAAACCAACGCAGAGCTTCTTGGCGTGGGAGAAGTTTCTTTTTATGTAAAAGAAACTTCCGCTGAAGATGCTGAAGATGAAGATGCTGAGCTCCTCCCCAGTTTTGTTGCTGCAGAAGCCGGAGATGCTGATAACACCGAGGGAATTGACGGATACCTTGATTTTACTGTTATGTGCAAAACATCTGTAACTGATGAATCCGTTGATGTATCTCTTGATGTTCCCTTCTATACCAATAAAATCTGCACAGTTAAGGCAACTGCTTATGTTCCCCCCGTTGAAGATGAGGAGCCCAAGCCCACTCCTAAGCCCGACACTAAGCCGGATGCATCTAACAAAGAGGAAACAAAATCTCCTCTGACCTCTGACAATGGTATTTCCACCATTCTCTCCATGCTGCTTGTTGTAAGCGCTGCTGCTGTTATCGGTTGCGGATGCATGGCAAAAAAATCTGTAAAAGAATAATCTTTTCTCGCTTAAAATAAAAACTCCAATTAATTAAACCCTTGGTCAATCAAGATTGACCAAGGGTTTGTCATTTGAATACTGTACACATAAAAAGCGGACACCCACTGAGGGTGCCCGCTGCAAAAGCTTAAATTAGTTGAGCTCTGCGAAATATTTAATGGTTCTAACCATCTGGCTGGTGTAGGAGTTCTCATTGTCATACCATGAAACAACCTGAACTTCAAAGAGATCCTCAGCAATCTGTGCAACCATAGTCTGGGTTGCATCGAAAAGAGAACCATATTTCATACCAATAACATCGGAAGAAACGATTTGATCCTCATTGTAACCGAAAGATTCAGAAGCAGCAGCCTTCATAGCAGCATTGATTCCCTCTTTGGTTACATTGGTACCCTTAACAACAGCGGTAAGGATTGTGGTAGAACCTGTGGGGACGGGAACTCTCTGTGCAGAGCCGATAAGCTTGCCATTGAGCTCGGGAATAACAAGACCGATAGCCTTTGCAGCACCGGTGCTGTTAGGAACAATATTTGCAGCACCTGCTCTTGCTCTTCTCAGGTCACCCTTTCTGTGAGGACCATCCAGAATCATCTGGTCGCCGGTATAGGCATGAATCGTGCTCATGATACCGCTCTGAATAGCTGCATAATCATTAAGTGCTTTTGCCATAGGAGCTAAGCAGTTAGTTGTGCAAGAAGCAGCAGAGATGATGGTGTCTTCAGCAGTGAGGGTATCCTCATTTACGCTGAAAACGATGGTTTTAAGATCATTTCCTGCGGGAGCAGAAATAACAACTTTTTTAGCACCTGCATCAATATGAGCCTGAGATTTTTCTTTGGAGCAATAGAAACCTGTGCATTCGAGAACAACATCAACACCGATTTGACCCCAAGGCAGATCCTTGGCATCTTTCTCGGCATAAATCTTAAGAGTTTTACCGTCAACTGTAATGGTACCCGCCTCATCATCAGCAGAAACGGTGTGGAGACCTTCGCCGATCTTTCCGCAGTATCCGCCCTGTGCAGTATCGTATTTTAAAAGATGAGCCAGCATAGAGGGTTTGGTAAGATCGTTGATAGCAACAACCTCATAACCTTCTGCACCAAACATTTGTCTGAAAGCCAGACGACCGATACGGCCGAAACCGTTAATAGCAACTTTAACTGACATGAAATTTTACCTCCTAATTTTTTTCAATTACTATTTTATATCAAAAGTAAAAAATATACAATATTTTTTTATAAATTTTTCTCATATTTTTTAAAATTGTGAGCATTGATAAAAAAGGTAATGGATTTTGTTATTTTTCTATCAATTTTTTATTATTTTCCAACTAATGTTGAAAAAAGACGAAAACTATTATATAATAAACATAAGCAAAAAATCAGAAAGGAAAGGGAAAATGCCGGATATTACACAAGACACCCGTTTTTCGGCTTTGGAGCAAGCCTTTGTAAATTCCCCTGTTCCATTTGCGCTTGTTGACAGCGAGCTGCATATTGTTACCATGAACGAGGCTCTTTCCAAGCGCTACCCTGATATAAAAGACCCTGTCTGCTTATATCTTTTATTCCAAGATGTCGATAAACAGACTGTTTTAAACTATTTACATTCCGAAAGAACCTACGAGCTTGTACATGACCTTCCGGATCAGAAAAAAGCCCGCATTATTTTAACGGCGCTTTTTTCGGAAAACGAGCCCGATAAGCTTTTAGGAGCGACCGCGCTTATTCCCCCTGCCGATATACAAAATTCCAATATTTTTTCTGCGACAGACGATAATGAATGTCAGACAGCGATAAACCGCGAGCTGCGTGACAGAATTACCATGATGTTCACTTCCATATACGCGCTTTCGCACACAAATGATTTGGACCGTTCTCCCAAAGTTTGTGATTATATTAATAACATAAACCAAAACTGTTATCAGCTTTTGCGAATATCGGATAATCTTGCCAAAGTGATGCGTTTATCGGCTCAAAATGATTATGCAAACTTTCATCTCATTGACCTTGTACCCTACCTTGAAAAACTCATTAACACCGTTATTCGAATGGATAACAAAAATCTTGTACCCATTCACCTTTCCTGTCCGCGCGAAATAATTCCCGTAAAACTCGATTTAGGGCGCATGGAATTTTCCATTACCAATATTTTGCTCAATGCCATAAAATACACCCGTGACGGAAACGAGATAGAGGTTTCTCTGCGTACAGCAGGAAAAAACGCAATTATTTCTATTTCAGACAAAGGTGTCGGTATCCCCAAAAACATTATGCCCCTTGTCGGAACACCTTATTTCTCCTATTCGCATGGTGATAGATTTGAGGCAGGCTTTGGCATTGGTTTGTTTATCGCTAAAAAATATATCGCTTCGCACGGCGGCAGCTTTTCTATTCAAAGCATTGAAAATGAGGGAACAACAGTTACTGTTTCTCTTCCTATAGACGAGGAAAAGGAGGGATTTCCCACCACAGTTACGCTGCAGTCCCCTCCTCGTTTTGAACCGGAACAAAAATTTTCTCAAACCGCCATTCAGTTAAGCGAAGTTTGTTATTACCCTGCCCTTTAACCCACCCGCCGCTGCCTTTTGGCAGCCGCTGTTTTGTTTTATTGAGCTTCTTTTACATAATTCTATTTAGAGCTTATGTAAAGCAGTCTTTACCGTATTTAACAAGTACCAAAACAGATAACAACGGGATCATTAAAGATATAAAAACATTCTTAATTAAATGATTCCTTCAATTAATTGTAAATCAAACACAATCCGTAGTAAACTGCATTTTTTTTGTAATAAGGATTGAAAATTTTTATAATTATGTTATACTATATGAGAATATTATTTAAGGATATGGTCGATTTGAAAAAAGTTGATTCAACTGTTCTGAAGGAAACATGTTATGTAGCGTTGGTGACATTCATTCTCAGCGTACTGATGCAGGCTGTTTTCTTAATAGCAGGCAAATGGAATTATACCGTGCTGCTCGGTAATCTTCTTGGCAGTGCTGCGGCCATAGGTAATTTTTTTCTTATGGGGCTTACGGTACAATCTGCGCTCGGGCTTGATGTAAAGGATGCCAAAAATCGCATGAAACTTTCACAAATGTTGCGTACCCTGTTTATGTTTATAGTAGCAGTTGTCGGATATGTCACTCCTGTGTTTAGCCTGCTCGCAGTTGTCATTCCTTATGTGTTTCCGCGCATTGCGGTTGCCTTTCGCGCAATTTCAATCAAAAAACAGGGGTGAGGTGAACAGATTTGAATAAAACAAGCTTCAAATTTAAAATAGCGGATATTTTCTACATTACGATGATGATTATCCCGATTGTTTTCGGCATCGTTCTGCAGATTCTGACTAAGCCTGCATCTGAAGGAATATCAATAACGGGCGCAAGAATTTATTTTACAATTCCCTTACCGATTCAGGATATGCCTATCACGGAAGCGCAGGTCAATTCGGTGTTGGTTCTTATTGTTATATTCTTTTTCTGTTTATTTATAACTCACGGTATGACGGAAAAAATCGATTTAAAGAGACAGCATTTTGCGGAAATGATTGTTGAAAAGGTCGATTCACTCATAAACGAGAATATGGGTGAATATTTCAAAGGCTTTTCGCCGTTTATCATTGCGATTCTTGCACTTTCTGCTTTTTCAAGTCTTATAACTCTTTTCGGTCTCTTTCCTCCGACATCGGATATAAACGTTGTCGGCGGCTGGGCGGTGCTTGTATTTGTTCTTATTACTTATTATAAGATGAAGTGTGGACCGATAAACTATTTAAAGAGCTTCACTCAGCCGGTCGGCTTGCTTACCCCGATAAATCTTATCAGCGAAATCGCAACTCCCGTTTCAATGGCATTCCGTCATTACGGCAATGTGCTTTCGGGAACGGTTATTTCTGTTCTTTTAGGCTCTGCGCTTGCAGGTCTTTCATCAAAGGTGCTCGGTTGGTTGCCCGGCTTCCTTGCGGATATTCCGCTTTTTCAGGTGGGTATTCCGGCGGTTCTTTCAATTTATTTTGATGTTTTCAGCGGCTGCCTGCAGGCATTCATTTTTGCAATGCTGACAATGATGTATGTTGCAGGTGCATTCGATTTGGAAACCTATGAAAAGAAAAAAGCACTTAAATGTGCAAAAAATAAATCATAAAATATAATTAACGGAGGAAAACAAAATGGAACTCGCATTAGGTATTATTTTAGGTTGTTGCGCTCTCGGCGCAGGTATGGCAATGATTGCAGGTAT
>JAZQMT010000117.1:0-16904 GCA_045543635.1 Oscillospiraceae bacterium
CAAGCTGCCACACTCCTTCAGGAATCAAAAATGCAGCAATAAAGATACCTGCAATTAGGGCTGTCATACTTACAATCATAATTGCCCACATAGATGACCAAATTGTTTTGTTTTTCTTCTCTAATTCTTTCGCCATATCAAGCAAAAGCTGTTCGTTTTTCTGATTGCTATTTTCCATATTGATTTTCTCACCACTTAATAATTCATTTACACTGATGCAAAGAATATCACATAGTTCAAGCATTATCGAAGTATCGGGCATTGCCACGCCGCGCTCCCACTTGGATACTGCTTTATCGGTGATACCTAGTTTTTCTGCCAACTGCATTTGTGTTAAGTTTGCCTTTTTTCTGCACTCGGCAATAAATCTTCCGATTTTTATTTGATTCATAGGCTGCCTCCTTTCGCATACAGTGTAACGGCTATTTCGCATTAAATACACCCACCATTGGTTTAGTGAGGAGAAGTAAACCTATGGTAGAGTGAAAATTGACCGTTAAATTCAAGTTTATCGGCACGTTTATTATATCACATTCCGCTACAGACATCAATATGCTATGCGTTGCAAGTGGTATTGATATTTGTATTCTATATTGCTTTTATAAATAAAAGCAATATAGAGGGATGCAGGGGGATGCAGGGGTATGCCCTTGCTACAACTTAAGCCAAAGAAAAAGCGTTGAAAAAAATATTAGAAAATGTTATATTATATTCAAGAAAACAATCGCCTCCATCTGACGAGGGAGGTGGCAAAACGAAGTTTTGACGGAGGGAGAGAAAGTGAAAAAATACAATAAAGATAATATCCCTCTTGCAAAAACTTTAAGAAAAAATATGACACCGTGGGAACGAAAACTTTGGTATGTGTTTTTGAGGAATTATCCTGTTCGGTTTCAAAGACAAAAAGCGCTTGGAAATTATATTGCAGATTTTTATTGTGCAAAAGCAAGACTTGTTATAGAGCTTGACGGTGGCGGTCACTACACGGATGAGCAAATAAAAAAAGATAACTTACGAACAAAAGAATTAGAAAGTATGAATTTAACAGTATTAAGAATTTGCAATTTGGATATCAACCGTAATTTCAGTGGTGTATGCGAATTTATTGATTTGAATGTTAAAAAATCTCTCCCTCAGTCAGCTTTGCTGACAGCTCCCTCATCAGAGGGAGCCAATAATAACTGCACTTAAAAAGGAGTGAAAATTATGATTAAAATACTTTTCGTATGCCACGGGAACATTTGCCGCTCTCCTATTGCAGAATATGTTTTTAAAAACATGACAAGAGGGCTTAATGTTTATGCCGAATCCATGGCAGTCTCGCGAGAGGAAATCGGAAACGGAATTTATCCTCCCGCCGCCGAGATTTTGCGCCGCCATTCTATCCCCTTTGGAATTCACAGAGCGCGGCAGATCACGCGCAAGGACTATGAAAACTTTGATTATATTATCGTTATGGAGGAGTATAATATTTCCCGCCTTATGCGCATTATCGGAAGTGATGATGAGAATAAGGTTAGCCGTCTTTTGGATTTTACAAGCAATCCTAAGGACATTGAAGACCCTTGGTACAGCGGAAATTTTGAAAAGGTTTTCTCCGAAATTTCTCTGGGCTGCTCTGCTCTTGTTGAAAAAATGAAAGAAAATGCAGAAATATAAACAAACTGCGTGCCGCTAAAAAGCGGCACGCAGTTTGTTTATTACATAGCAAATGAGGGGCGAATAACTGCAAAATGGCGGTATCCTAAAAGGGCATCAAGGAATGTGAGCTCTGTTTCCTCCATGGTTGAAAGATTTAGCAGCTTATCCCCTAAATACAGGTAGGTTGACGCAACAATATTGCCTTCTCCGGTATCATTTGTAACGATAATATCACCGACAACCAGCTTATCTGCACTTACCATGCGTGTTCTGGCATTGGCAGTATCACCACGCACGCTCACTTCGGTGACATTTTTTCCACCATACAAATTGGGTGCAAGCATACCGATAAATGTTCCGGTTGTCTTAAGCTTTTTCCATGTTTTCGGCCAAGAACTAAAATTGGTCGAAACATAATCAAATACACCATTCAAAACATCCTCTGAGGTATAACCCTCAAGGCTGCTCTTTCCAAGCGCTTCTTTATAGATGGCATCTGCAAGAGCAAGGTCTCTCAGCTCGGAAGTTTTAAGGGTATCTACAGCAGAAACAAGCTTTTGCTGCTGCTGTACAGTTAAGGTATTTTTAATATAAATTTTGGGACAGTTAACTGCAACTGCTTCAATGGAGCTGTAGCTTGAAATGATTTTCCCAAGCACTTGCGTTTCCTCTTTCACTTTAACCTTATAGGAAACCTCAACTGTTTTGCCGGCGGGTACGGTTATATTCCAAAAGAGATTGTCTTCAATAACGGTTTGCGCACCTGAAATATAGGTGGTATTTGCAGGGACGCTATCGGTAATCGAAAGTGTTTTATCTACGTTACTGTAATTTTCGACTCTGAATGTAAAGGTTACCTCTTCGCCGGGATTTACGGTTTGTGAATAGGTGTGAGAGGCAAGCTTTTCGGCAACGATACCGCGCATTTTATCCATTCTTGAAAGGGTTTTCTCGGGGATATTGCCGCTAAAGCTCTTAAGCGGACGAAGGATAGCATAGTTATACTTGTTAAAAAGATAAAGCCTACTTTCGGGATTAAACAAATTTTCTTCTATAGAGTCATAGAGATATGTGCCGTTAGCCTCATATCTTTCTGCCTTATCAGTATAGTTATAGCTACCACCGCTTGAATGAAGCATCATTTTATTTCCGACATAAAGCATAGTATGACCGCCGTCATTATTCTTATAACGATAAACTATAATATCTCCCGGCTGAATTTTATCAAGAAACTCCTGTTTATGCGCTTCAAGCTCCTCGGGAGTGTCAAAATCCTGAGCATCAGCAACCGGCCAACGCCGCATAACACGGTATTCACTGTTATTCACATAGCTCTGTGTCCAAACACTGTCAACACTGACAATCGCAAAATTGAGCGCGCTCCAATAAACATCATGAACAAAACCCGAGCAATCGGTATAACCGATATTCTGGCTGGTGTAATCCTCGGGGGCCTTTTGCTTGACAAGACGGCGTTCGGGATTGTAAGGACTGGTTGTGATAAGATTACTCATATCATACTGCGCTCTTGCGCCGCGCAGATAAAAGCTTTCGCCCGTTAAGACTATTGCTTTTTGAAGATCGGTCATGCCTGTGGTGTCAATGGGAGTATAGGTTAGCAAAGGCTCGGGATCGGGCTCAGGTTCAGGCTCAGGTTCAGGATCCGGAGTGGGCTCGGGATCCGGAGTGGGCTCGGGATCCGGAGTGGGCTCGGGATCCGGAGTGGGCTCGGGATCCGGTGTAGGCTCGGGATCCGGTGTAGGCTCGGGATCCGGTGTAGGCTCGGGATCGGGCTTTGGCTCATCTTTGTTAGTTTCGTTCTTGTTAGTCTCGTTCTTGTTAGTCTCGTTCTTGTTAGTCTCGTTTTTGTTAGTCTCGTTTTTGTTAGTTTCGTTTTTGTTAGTCTCGTTTTTGTTAGTTTCGTTCTTATTGGACTCGCCCACGTTTGTCTCATCCTTTTCCTCATCTGATGCTATTTCACTTGAAACAATATCATCAGAGGAAGTGTTATCATCTTCCTGCTCAAGCAGAGAGCTTGTCGAGCTTGTCAGGTCTGATGATGTACTACCGCTCTCCGCGGGTTTACAGGCACTCATAATAGACAGCATCATGAATGCGGCAAGCAACAGCGAAAGCAGTTTCGTGCTTTTTCTCATTTTTTCCACCTTTTTTCTATGTATTTGAGCTTTTGCTCACTTTTATTATAACCAGCGGTTAGATAAATGTAAATAATAGTATAAAATAATATTGCATTATATTTTAATATAATGTATAATTAGCTTAAATAAACACGGAATAAAAGGAGATTACTTTATGGAGATGCTTCAGCTGCGTTATTTTTATGAAAGTGCCAAAAACGAAAGCTTTACAAAAACCGCAAAAAAACATATGGTCCCTTTGACTTCAGTTTCTGCTGCAATAAAACGGCTGGAAGAAGAACTTGGGGTAAAGCTTTTTGAAAGGACAAGCAACCGCGTTATATTAAACCATAAGGGCAGGCAGTTCATGCAGGAGATAGAGCATATCTTCTCTCGTTTAGACCATGCAGTGGGGGCTTTGCAAGACCTAGCTATTGATAATCGAGAGATAAAAATATTAGTGCGAGCAACACGAGAAACAGTAATAAATCGTATTATCACTTTTCATGCTCTCCATCCGCAGTTGGAATTTAAGCTCAATTTCAATTTCAGCGAAGCTGACTTTGAAAAATATGACCTTATTGTGGATGAAAAAAGCGATAGGTATCCTGATTTTGAAAGTTTTGATCTGTGCAATTTTCGCGTTCGCGTTGAAGCTTTATCAGTCAATCCAATATGTGAAAAAAAGCTTACCTTAAAACAGCTTCGTAATTATCCTTTCGTAACAACAGGAGCACAGTATGATGCATTTCATGTGTTTGAAAAAGCCTGCAAGCGCCAGGGATTTACCCCCAAAGTGATTATGGAATGTAATGACTATAACTGCCGTGACAAATGTCTTTTAGCGGGCATGGGATTGGGGATTACGCTTGGTAATACCACCAACTCTGTTTTACCGCAAGTCCAATACCTCGATATTACAGATTTTAACGAGCGATTTATTACAACTATCTACTATAGACCATCATCATATAACGGAAATATTAAGGCATTCCTTGATTTTATTAGAGCAAAAATAAGTTAAAAACGCAGAGCAAAAAACAGCCGCATTGATTTAAAAATCAATGCGGGTGTTTTTATTCGCACATCAGGATTTCTTTTTTCGGGGCTTTTTTGCAGCTTTTTGTTGCATAGCAACCCAAATATTGGGAGCAAGCAACAGCGAAGAATAAACACCCGAGATAAGACCAACCGCCATCGGGAATATAAAGTCAAACATCGAGGTGATATTGTAAGCAAGGGATACGATAATAACAACAGTAAGAGCAATAAGGGTAGTGAGTGTGGTATTAATAGCACGCTGCAGGCTCTGGTTAAGGCTCAAATTCATGTTATCTGCATCCGAGATCTTTTTACCAAGCATATCCTTATTTTCACGAACACGGTCAAAGACAACGATGGTATCGTTAATAGAATAACCGAGAATCGTGAGCATAACCGCCATAAAGTTACCGCCTATTTCAATACGGAAGATGGCATAAACTGCATAGCACACGATAAGATCATGCACAAGGGCGATGACCGCTGTCATACCGGCAGCCCAACCACCTATCTTTCTAAAGCGGACAGCTATATAGAGCATCATAAGAGCAGTTGCAAAAGCAACGGCAATCAAACATTTTATAAAGAAGCTGCGACCATTCATAGCATCGACCGAGGAGGACTCAACGAGCTCCATTTTATTTTTTTCAAACTTTTTGGTGAGCTCATCGGTCATTTTACTCTGCTGTTCAGAGGAAATTTCCTCTGCAATAGAGACAATAACATTTTTAGAACCGGTTACGGCGTTTTCGGAAACTCTTGCATCAGCAGTATATCCTGTTGCGGATTTAACAGTAGCTTCAACATCATGAAGGGAAATATCGCCTTCAAAGCTATATGTTGCGATAGAACCACCCTTAAACTCAATGTCTACCTTCAGTCCCCAAATAGCAGTTACAAGAATCGTAACAACAACGATGGCTGCCGAAATAATGTAGTAGAGTTTTGCATTCTTTAAGAAGTTAATTTCTTTATTTTTCAAAAACATTATTTCTTACCTCCGTAAAGCCAAGGATTGCGAAATACTTTAAAGCGGGAGAGGGATTGCAGCATGAGTCTCGCTGCGGCAACACCAAAGATAAAATTCAAAATAACACCAACAATGAGGGTGTAACCGAAAGAATAGATGCTACCGGCAGTCGTTGCGCCAAACCATGCGAACAGGGGCGAAAGCAGCTTTGCAAAGATGCTTGTTGACGGACCGAAAGCGCCCATGAGAACGATAGCACAGATAACCATGGTAACATTACTATCCAACACTGTTATAAAGCCGCGTTTAGAGCCGATAGCAATAGAACCATCAAGCGTTTTGCCATCAAGGATTTCCTCACGAATTCGGGTTGAGGTGAGAACATTCGCATCAACACCCATACCAATAGAGAGAATCATACCCGCAATACCGGGCAGTGTAAGGGTAAAGCTGGGAATATCAGCAAAATAACCCGATACACAAGCAATCGCACCAACAGCCTGACCAATAATTGCAATACCTGCAACAAATCCGGGCAAGCGGTACAAAACGGTCATAAACGCGAAAATGAGGATAAGAGCAATGAGACCCGCCATAACCATAGCGTCTCTTGCGCCCAGTCCCAATTCAGGAGAAATAGTGCTGAAATTAGAAATCTCAAGTTTAAACGGAAGTGAACCGGAATTTATTTGGCGCGCAAGCTTTGCCGCCTCTTCCTGTGTGAAATCTCCGGTGATGATAGCATTACCGTCCGTAATCTGTGTATTAACACTCGGAGCCGAGATCATGGTATCATCCATCCAAATAGATATTTGCTGATCAAGATACTTTTTGGTGGCTTCGGAAAATGCTTTTGCACCATCCGATTTTAAAGAAAGCGCCACAAACCAACCGCCCTGACTGGCATCAAACTGTGCAGAAGCCTCCTCGACCTGGGTTCCATCCAGAACTTTTTCTCCGGCAGGCTTACCGTCACTATCAGTGCTTGTACCACCATAGAAAGAGAGCACAGCAGTTTCACCCAGCTCGGCAATTGCCGCCTCGGGATCAAAATTCTCATCATCCTCTTTCCATGGGAAACGGACAACGATTTTATTTTTTGTGTAATCGGCATAAACTTCATAGTCAGTTATATTCTGGCCGATGAGGCGCTGTTTGATAACCTCTTCGGCTGAACCGATTGCTTTTTCCATTTCGTCATCTTTAAGGTTTGAATCCTCGGGAGCGCCGAATGTTACATCGACTCCGCCGCGAATATCGATACCCCAACGAATATCGTTTCCTCCCTTGATATGAACCGTTTTCTTATCACCATACATGCTGCTAATACCGAAAATCGCAGTATAGGCAAGCGCGATGATAATAGCGAAAACGATAAAGAATGTAGCCTTATTCGCTCGTTTCATGCTAAGTCCTCCATGCTGAAATTTCTCTGAACCGCACAAATCCAGTTTCCAAAAAAATCTAAATTCGTACTAAATTATTATACCTATATCTTGATAAAATGTCAACTATGCACAGACAGTTTTTACATTTTTGAAAAAAAGATGTATATAAAAAGATTTTACTTGCAAATGCAAAAAAAAGATGTATAATGATAAAGTCTTAATAAGGGCGACATTTTTATGGGTAGGTCCCTTTTTTTCGACAAACACAGATCAAATTTAAAGAAGGCGTTTTTTAATGAAAACAGTTACTCTGCTATCTATCGGCACTGCGCTTCTGCTCGGTCTCTTAATGTCACGGCTTGCAAAGCGATTGGGGCTTCCCGCGGTTACGGCATATCTTGTTACCGGTGTGTTGATCGGTCCCTTTTGTTTAGGTGCTCTTGACACCCACGGCATTGGTTTTCACGATGATGCCCAAATAGAGTCACTTGGAATTTTAAGCGATGTTGCTCTTGGATTTATCGCATTTGCAATCGGAAATGAGTTTCGCTTATCTCAACTGAAACAGACCGGCAAGCAAGCCACCATTATCGGAATTGTTCAGGCTCTTGTTGCAACGCTTTTTGTTGACGCTGCGCTTATTGCTCTTCACTTTATAATACCCGATAAGATTTCACTTTCTGCCGCCATTACACTTGGCGCTATTGCCTCGGCAACAGCACCCGCTGCGACACTTATGGTCGTTCGGCAATACAAAGCAAAGGGACCGCTTACCTCACTTCTGCTTCCTATCGTCGCACTGGATGATGCGGTTGGACTCATTATCTTTTCTGTCTCATTCGGCATCGCAAGAGCGCTGCAAACAGGCACACCTGACATGATTTCAATTGTAGTGGAACCTCTTATTGAAATTATAGCTTCCCTGCTTTTAGGCAGTGTTATGAGCCTTGCGCTTACATATTTTGAAAAATTCTTTCATTCGCGTTCTAAGCGGCTCTCTCTTGCCGTCACCTTTGTTTTTCTCACCGTTGGTATTTGTATGATGCACTTTGAGCTAGGACCGGTAACTGTTGGGTTTTCCCCGCTGCTCACCTGCATGATGTTGGGAACGGTTTTTTGCAATCTCTGCGATTTCTCGGAAGAGCTTATGGATCGCTGCGACCGCTGGACTGCTCCGCTGTTCATCCTTTTCTTTGTTATCTCAGGTGCTGAACTCAAGCTTTCGGTATTTACAGACGGTGCTATTGTTCTAATCGGTGCACTTTTTATTATTTTTCGTTCACTCGGAAAATATTTGGGCTCTTATTTCAGTGCAAAAGCTGCCCATTGTGACAAAAACACGGTTAAATATTTAGGCATCACACTGTTGCCGCAGGCAGGCGTTGCTTTGGGAATGTCGGTTACCGCAATGCAACTTGGTCAGACCGATGGCGGACTTGTACGAAATATTGTTTTATTTGCTGTTCTTATATACGAGCTTGTAGGACCGCTGCTTACCAAAATGTCTCTCTCGGCAGCAGGGGAAATACAGCATCATCAAAAGGTTTCTTCACGAGGTTCAAAAGTCCACTAATAAAAAAACATCGGCAGTCTATGATAGACTGCCGATGTTTTTTTTATTGTGCAGGCAATACCTTTACTGCACGAAAATCTCCCGAAACTTGCGTTATCTCAATACTATCGCCTACCTTTAAGAAAGGAAGCTGCTGCGAAAGAGATGCGGGAAGCGCATATATTTTATCATCATTTTCCAAAATGACATAATAATAGGTGTTCCCTTCAATAACAGCAGAAGAAAGCTTTGAAACTTTTCCGCTTATTATTGTTTGCTGGTCAGCGGGAGTATTGTTTGGGTCAACCTCGATATTTTCACCGTCAAGAGCCTCAAAATAAGCCGCTTTTGCTTTATCCACAGTGGCGCCGATACCGACCACCTGATACTGCTCCATATCCACAAAGGCATACATTTTTACAAGCCCTGCATCATCCTTAAGAGAGACAAAATAGGTCGGGCGATCTGCTACATTTAAGAGGATCGGGAAAGTTGCCTCATAGCCGAGATGCTGAACCTGCCCCTCTGCCGAATCCATTGCCGAATACTCCTCCGCACCCGCCTGTGTATAATAACGGGTTTCTTTGGTTCTTAAATTTGAAAGAACAAATCCCAAATTCGAAGCATCGTCGGTAATAGAGGTGATGCCGGTGTATACCCAGACATCATCATCAATAGCAAGGTAGTTATATCCATCGGTAGGCTGGGTGCAGTTTTTCTGTCCCAGAATAGAGTTAAAAAAGCCACCGGAATAAAGTCCGTTATAAGAAAGTTGCTGTATAATAAGGTCAGAATCAAATGCCTGATCCACCCATGTGGGAATATCACCGGTTTCGTAATACTGCGTTTCACCGGTTTGGGCATTGACTAAAACAACGCCGCAAATATCGGTTCCGCTCCACAAGCCTATCTTATAATCAACTACCGAAGCCACCCAATAAGGAACACCGCCTTCATCTATCTCAAACGAGACCTCGGCAAAAATCTTGGTAGGATGGGTGAAACGCAGGTATCTATCAATATTTCGAAGAAAATATTCGCTTCTCGAATAGCGAATAGGCTGTTCAAGGCGAACAAGATCCGCTTCCTGCGTTGTAAGGTCAACGGTAATATATCCGGGCACGCCCTCGCTTTGATTGGCAATCCACTTAATAAAGTCTGCATATTTAAGCGGGGTAACGCGATAAGGATGATTTTTATAGTTTATTTGGGTATAATCCTCCTCGATTTCAAACTGAGAAACGAGGTCGGTGATATTGCCCAGTTCCCTCTTGCCGAGCCTTGAAGCAACATCACGGTCAACAACGGGAATCTGAGACATTTTTATCTCAGCAACATCCGTGGAGAAATCACTGTCCTGCATTTGTATCAGTGAGGCATACCTTTTTGCATTAAATATCTTGGAGCCTACAATATCCATAGCAAAGACGAATACCAGGATAGCTACCAATGTGATAAGAACCGCTTTAAAGGGTTTTGCCGAAAACTTAATAGCTTGTTTTCCGTGCTCGACAACATAGTTCCCTTTTTTTCCCTGAATATCGCGCAGAAATGCAAGTATCGAAGAAATGGCAAAAATAACCGTACAAATAATGATACTTTCAATGATAAAAAACCAGAAATCACGGCTGCGAAGATTGATAGGCGGAAGCTTAAACCAAAAAAGGAGAAACTCCACAACAGCACAAAGCAGGACACGAATGGCAACAGGAACCTTCTTTTTCATAGAAAATCCTCCTTATTTTGTTTCCTCGCAAAACTTTTCGGCGCACGCAAGCTTTACCGAAGCACAAAGCACTTTGCAAGCCTTTTCGAGATCCTCTACATCAATATAAGAGGGCGCTACACGAATATTTTTATCCTCAGGATCGTTTTTATACGGATAGGTTGAACCTGCAGCAGTAAGCACAACACCCGCCTGCTTACACAGCTCAACACATCTTTTTGCACATCCCTTATAAACATCAAGACTGATGAAATAACCGCCGCGGGGACGAGGATAATAAACACAGCCGAGAGAAGCAAGCTCTCTATCGAAGGCATCCAGAATAATTTCGAATTTAGGGCGCAAAATATCAGCATGTTTTTTCATTTGAGCCTTGAGCCCTTCACTGTTTTTAAAGAACTTAACATGGCGAAGCTGATTTACCTTATCATAGCTGATTGCCTGCACCGTAAGCAGCTTTTTCTGCCATGCAATATTCGCTCCGGATGCTGCAAAAACGGCAACACCGCTTCCTGCATGGCTTATCTTGGAAGTTGAGAAGAACATATAAACAATATCTTCATTTCCCTGCTTTTTGCAAGCATCCATGATATTTAAGAGCTCATCACCCTCATCATAAAGATCATGGATACAATAAGCATTATCCCAAAAAATGCGGAAATCATCAGCAGCAGGTTTGAGAGCGGCAAATCTGCGAACAGTCTCATCACTGTAGGTAATGCCCTGAGGATTGGAATATTTCGGAACACACCAAATGCCCTTGACTGAAGGGTCGGAGCAAACGAGAAACTCCACCATATCCATGTCGGGACCTTGCTCGGTCATGGGAATAGAAATCATTTCCAATCCAAACTGCTCAGTGATGGCAAAGTGTCTGTCATAGCCGGGACTGGGACAAAGAAATTTGATCTTTCCCTGTTTTCCCCAAGGTGTCTTCCCCTCTCCTACACCGAATACCATAGCACGCATCATGCAGTCATACATAATAGTCAGGCTGGAGTTTCCGCAGACAATCATTTCCTCATGATTTACGCCAAGAATAGGAGCAAACAGCTCTTTTGCCTCGGGGATACCATCCAGAATACCATAATTCCGATAGTCAGCACCCGCATTTTTAATATCCTGTGCAGTAAGACAGCTGAGCATATCATTCGACAGATCAAGCTGACTGCCATTCGGCTTTCCTCTTGAAATATCGAGGTTCAAACCCAAAGCACAGGCTTGCTCATATTCTTTTTTAAACGCATTATACGCTTCTCTAAGCTGGGAAGCAGACATTGTTCTGAGTGTATCCATTTTTTAGCTCCTTTAGTGGTTCTTTAAGTTTAATTTCAGATAACTCTTACACGGATAACATTTTGTGTTGTTTCAAGTATTTTAGCGGCATGCTCTGCCCCCTGTGCAAAATCTGCCATGGCGTAACCGTAATCCCCTCTTGTGAAAGCGGCGAAACGGGAGGCTTTGGCGAGAGCAGCGGCTACTGCCTCTGCAGCATCGGTTTTATAAATAACGCAGACGCGCTTTGCTCCGGCAGCCACAGCACCGAGATTGGCAGCAGGCATGTTAACAGAGTTAATGATGTTACCGTTTTCAAGATACTCTTTTATTTCATCAGCCGCCATAACAGCACAGTTATCCTCCGATTCGGGAGTAGAGGCACCCAGATGCGGCAGGGCAACAACATTTTCAACATTTATAACACTGTCTGTCGGGAAATCGGTGACATATCTTGCAACCTTGCCACTCTCTAAAGCAGCAAGAAGATCGGTATCATTAACAAGCGCATCACGGGCAAAGTTAAGAATACGGACACCATCCTTCATCTGTGCAATAGTTTCGCCGTTCACCATACCGCGGGTTTTATCATTAAGGGGCAGATGCAAAGTGATATAATCACTTACTGCATAAAGATCCGAAAGCTCGGATACAAGCTTAGTTGATGCGGGAAGGCGGGTTGCGCCGGCAACGGAAAGAAAAGGATCATAACCCACGACTTTCATACCGAGAGCCTCAGCTGCCTGAGCGACAAGAATACCAATAGCGCCGAGACCGACAATACCGAGGGTTTTACCCAAGATTTCAGGACCGACAAACTGGGATTTTCCTTTTTCGACAAGCTTTAGCGTTTCATCACCGCTGCCTTTAAGGGTTTTCGCCCAATCAGCAGCAGGCATAATTTTTCTCGAAGCGAGCAGCAGACCTGCAATAACAAGTTCTTTTACAGCGTTTGCATTTGCACCCGGAGTGTTAAAGACGACAACGCCCTCCTGGGCAAAACGGTCAAGCGGAATATTATTGACACCCGCTCCCGCTCTGGCAACGCAAAGCGTGCTTTCATCAAGAACAGTTTCATGCATGGAGGCCGAGCGCACCATAACGGCAGCAGCATTCTCCACCTCTTCGCCGCAGGCATATTTTGCACTGTCAAAACGCGAAAGACCGATTGCTGCAATTTTATTTAAAAGCTTAATATTATACATGATGGTTCCCTCTTTTACTGATGTTTTGCTTCAAAAGCTTTCATAAACTCAACGAGCTTTTTAACACCCTCGATGGGCATAGCATTATAAATAGAAGCGCGCATTCCGCCGACAGAGCGGTGACCTTTAATATTGACAAAGCCCTCTGCAGTCGCCTCTTTGCAAAAGCATGCATCCAGCTCTTTATCGCCTGTGACAAAAGTGACATTCATAAGAGAACGGTCCTCTTTTGCGGCGGTAGGTTTAAAGAGTTTTGAAGAATCGAGATAATCATAGAGAACTGCGGCTTTTTCGCGATTTATCTTTTCCATGTTCTCGATGCCGCCGATAATCTCATCGATCCAGTTAAGGATAAGCTTATGAACATAAATTGAATATGTAGGCGGGGTGTTATACATAGAGCCATTCTCTGCCTGCACCTGATAATCCATCATAACAGGGGTAATATCGCGTGCCTTTCCGAGCATATCTTCACGGACGATAACAACAGTAAGACCCGCAGGACCCATATTCTTTTGTGCGCCGCCGTAAATCACTGCGAATTTAGAAACATCGATAGGCTGTGAAAGAATGCAAGAGGACATATCTGCGATAAGCGGAATATCCCCCGTATCAGGGATGTAGGGGAAGGTGGTTCCGAAAATAGTGTTGTTATAGCAAACATACACATAGTCGGCATCGGGGCGAATATCCTCACGCTTTATTTTAGGAATATAAGAGAAGGTTGCATCCTCAGAAGATGCGATTGCCTTAACATCACCGTATTTCTGTGCCTCCTTAAAGGCTTTCTTGGAAAACTGACCTGAAATAATGTAATCAGCTTTTCCGCTTCCATTCATAAAGTTTAAAGGAATAGCTGAAAACTGTGCGGTTGCGCCGCCCTGTAAAAACAGCACCTTATAGTTATCGGGGATGGAAAGAATTTTTCTTAAAAGAGCCTCTGTTTCAGCTATGATTTCCTCATAAACTGCTGAACGATGTGACATCTCCATAACCGATTGACCGCTACCCTTGTAATCAAGCATTTCCTCGGCTGCTTTTTTGAGAACCCATTCGGGCATCATGGACGGACCTGCTGAAAAATTGTAAACTCTACTCACTTTACTCACCTTTTCTGCCATTTTGGCAATTTTTTCGCTTTTTTGCGAAATTTAATAATAAATAATTATATAACTTTTTGTTTTATTCGTCAATGGATATTGAAGGTTTTATCCATCTTTTTATCTAAAACGATGTTAATTCGTCCAAATTACAAGAATATGCATCCAAAAACTCCGTCATAAAAATTTCCGCTTCTTTACAACCCAGTGATTTTATCTGTTTTAAATTCTCTTGTTCGGCTGTTTTAAACTCTGCATTACCTGCTCTTTTTTCTTCTAAACACTTTATCAGTGCTGAAAGCTTATCTGCGGCTTTTACAAGACACATAAGTTCTGCATCAGCGTTTTTTGGAGAAAGAATATCGGCATATTCCTCTTTCAAATCTTGCGGGAGCATATCCGAAAGGCGCACACCCGCCTCGTGCTCCACCTCTTTATAAGCGCGACGAAGCGCTTCATTTTTATATTTGATAGGTGTGGGCATATCGCCAGTTAAAATTTCGGTCGTATCATGATAGATAGCAAGCACCGCCACACGGTCAGCATTATAATTTTTATTCAGTCGGCGATTTCCGATAAGTGCCAGCGCATGTGCAATATAGGCCACCTGCACACTATGGTCACTGAGTGTCTCAGGCTGGGTGTTGCGCATGAGTGCCCAGCGAGAAATGTATTTCAGTCTTGAAAGCATTGCGAAAAACGGATACGCCATGATTTATCATCCTGTTCCTTTTGATATTTGTAAACATTTTACCAAAATTCATCATTTTTATCAATAGCCCTTTTAAAATTAAAAAAAGTATGTTATACTTAATATGTATTTCTATATTTGACAATCGACTATTTCAGAAAGCAGAGGTAAATTGCGCGTGTATAAGGAACCGAAAAAGTATTTCCGATTTGAAAAAAAACTGTATTTTAAAACTTTTTTGATCGCCTTGCTTGTGTCGGCAGCGTTTTTTCTCCCGTTTGTTATAAGTGACAGAGGTATTTTTTTATTCTACGGTGATTACAATGTTCAGCAAATTCCTTTTTACCAGCTTGCTCACCGTGCCATCCGCGAAGGAAACATCGGGTTTAACTTTTACACCGATTTGGGCGTTAACTTTATAGGGTCCTACTCCTTTTATTTGTTGGGAAGCCCCTTTTTCTGGCTGACGCTTCTCTTTCCCAACTCTTGGCTTCCTTATTTAATGGCGCCGCTGTTTTGCCTGAAATTTGCCGTTGCGGCAACAACAGGCTGTGCATACATCCGTCGATTTGTAGCAAACCGAGAATACGCCATGATCGGCGGTCTGCTTTATGCATTCTCAGGTTTTGGAATATACAACATCTTTTTTAATCATTTTCACGAGGTTATCGCATTTTTCCCGCTCCTGCTTCTCTCGCTTGAGCTTTATGTGGAGGAAGGGCGGCGCGGCTTGTTTGCATTCAGCGTTTTTCTTTGCTCGCTTTGCAACTATTTCTTCTTTTTCGGAGAGGTTGTTTTCGTTGTTATCTATTTCTTTGTGCGGCTTGCCTCCTCAAAAACATGGAGGCTGAAATTCGTATCTTTTCTGGGACTTGCCCTTGAAGCAGTTTTAGGACTTTGTATGGCAATGGTGCTGCTGCTTCCCTCTATTATAACGGTTCTCGGAAATCCGAGAGTCGATTCTACACTGAGCGGATGGAATTTACTGACATACTATAATGTACAGCGGTATTTTGCTATTTTACAGTGTCTGTTTTTCCCGCCGGACATTCCGGCACGTCCCAATTTCTTTCCCGATTCCAATGCTAAGTGGTCCTCACTGGGAGCATGGTTGCCGCTTGTGGGAATGAGCGGAGTTATCACCTTTATGCAAACCCACAAAAAGCATTTTGTCCGCCGTATTCTCGGTATAAGCCTTGTAATGGCGCTTATTCCCGGTTTAAACAGCCTGTTTTTTGCGCTGAATGATGCCTATTATGCTCGTTGGTTCTTTATGCCCATTCTTTTAATGGCGCTTGCAACCGTTATCACGCTAGAACGCTGTACCGCCAAAGAGCTAAACACAGGTATTCGATGGTCGCTTATGATAACACTTTGCTTTTGCGCGGTTGGCATTGTTCCCAAAAAGTCGGGTGACGACTGGGAATTTGGGCTGACACCTTATCCCGAACGTTTCTGGGTATATGTTATCATTGCTTTGGTCTGTATTCTTTTAACCGTGCTTGCTGTAAATGTCTGGCGGCGCAGAAAGAATTTCACAAAAGTTCTGACAGCAACAATATGTCTTGCAACCTTTGTTTCTGCCATCGCCTTTATCAGCATGGGTAAGTCCCATTCCTATGATGAGGATTTCATTATCGATCAAGCCATCTACGGCAGCGAGAACATCTCCCTTTCAGCAGAAGAGGACGAGTTTTTCCGCATTGATGTTTTCGACGGAATGGACAATTTACCGATGTTCTGGGGGCTGCCGACCATTCAGGCATTTCACAGCATTGTTCCCGAATCGGTTATGACCATGTATCCCGAAATCGGAGTGGAGCGTGGGGTAGGCTCCCGTCCCGAGCCCGAGCATTATGCACTTCGCACCCTTACCTCATGCAAATATCTCTTTATTGAATCCGGCCGTGAGGACGCCGAGGTTTGCTATGGATTTGAAAAAATCGACACGCAGAACGGATTTGACATTTATTTAAATAAGTATTATGTTCCCATGGGTTGGGTATATGACTATTACTGCACCTCTGAAGAGTATAACAGAACAACAGAAAGCTACCGTGCCAGACTAATGCTGCAAGGCATTTGTCTTTCAGACCGGCAGATTGAAAAATACGGCAGCAATATGCTTGAGCACGACCAGATAAACTCTTTCCTATCGCAAACCACCATGGAAGAGG
>JAZQMT010000118.1:0-25887 GCA_045543635.1 Oscillospiraceae bacterium
GAAAAAAACAATGAACTATTTATAGACGTTGTTATCGGACAGCCCCAAGTTATAAAACGAAGGAGAAAAGCGTATGCCAACTGACTATGGCTCTGAAAGCGTGGTATGTCCATTCTATACGGATGAAACGCGAAACAGTGTCAGCTGCGAGGACTTTATTGGAAAAACTTGTAAAAGAAGTTTTAAAAAGGAATAATTAAACGGGCCCACAAAAAGAAATATTGCGACGTTCTCGAAAATTATGAGAACTGTCCCCATTACCAACAGGTAAACAAAAAATACATTTAACAAAAAGGAGTTTTTAAAATGACAACACACATCACAAAATTAAAGGATCTGACACTCGTCTGCTTAAAGGATATGAATAAAACTTATGAGGCAATCGATAGAAACGCGCGTGAGCTTGTTGCTGCTGTTGTAGCGGAACGCCAGTCACCTCTTTTTGATCAACTGAGACAAACCGCCGCCGACTATATTTCAAACGTGGATGCCTTAATAGGTACAGTGCAAACATCAAATCTTAAAGATGCGAGGATAAAGGCTTCTGATATTGACTTTAATTTACTTAAAGCAATAGAGCAGCTATCACCCTCTGATAGTGAGCTGGACCTCATTTGTCAAGATTATGCGCAAAACCCCACAATGCTCCGCCTGATCCGAGAGAGAGCGAATGTTGATAAGCGCCATAATTTGAAAATCCCTGCTGTGCCTACTGATAAAGTTAAAGCATTTGTAAAATTGCCGAATTTCTCAAAGGCTGCGTGCACGTAGCCTCGGACTATTCGAGCCCACTAAGAACACGTCAGCTTGAAAACATAACAAATAACTTCGATAACGTCTTTCAGAAAGAGCTTGAAATTATAGGAGGTTCTATATGATTTTCGTAAATGGCTGTCCTACAAATACCGAGGCAGACAATGCTTTTGTAAAAGAATGGCTAAGTAATAAGCCCAAAATAAAGGTAATTAACAAGGATACAGGCGAAACATTCTTTTTCCCTCTTATTGAAATGTCGAGAACGTTGGATGCCCCTAAACAAGTTTAACAAAATAAGCCCGCTCCCCTATACTGTGGAGCGGGTGTTTTTTTCATTGTATGACATTCTTTTGATCGAACGATCCAAGAGCGAAGCAAGAGAAAATTATAAAACGAACTCCGAGCGAACGCCGAGAATTTTTATTTTAAAGCCGTGAGAAAGCCGTGAGAAATTGAAACAAAGCGGCGAGAAAGCGGCGAGATCTAAAAGCAAACAGGCGAGAAACAGGCCGAGGAACACACCAGAGCGGCAAGAAAGCATCATTTTATAGGAAACAAAATGGAAACGAAATAGCAACGAAAAACGAGGTTTTTTAAAGCAATAAACCCCAAATAAACCCCTTCTCGCACTTTTTCAGAAAAAGAAAAAACCACAAAACCGCATAAGACTGCGGAATTGTGGAATTTTTAAAGTGGTGCGAGTGACGGGACTTGAACCCGTACGTCGTGGACACACGCCCCTCAAACGTGCCTGTCTGCCAGTTCCAGCACACTCGCATATTTAAGCGCCCCTTCTCAAGAGCGCCTAATTATTATAGCATCGGTTTTTCTCTTTGTCAATAAGAAATTTCGATTTTTTTACAGCTTTTTAAATATTTTTTATTATAATATCTCAATTCCGTTTTCTTTACACTTTAAAATCATTTCTTGCGGCCAGATAGATGCCTGAACCTCGCCTACATGGACCTTATCAAGCATGATAAGGCATATTCTTGACTGGCCGATTCCTCCACCGATAGTTAGCGGCAGAACATCATTTGCAATTTTTGAATGGTAATCAAAATGAAGGCGCTCATTGCAGCCCGCTTTATCAAGCTGATAAATAAGAGCATCTCTATCGACGCGAATGCCCATAGACGAGAGCTCTATCGCGGTATCAAGAGGATCGCTCCACATTAAAAGATCACCATTAAGCGACCAATCGTCATAATCAGGGGCTCTGCCATCGTGCTTTTTGCCACTCTTTAATGTGTCACCTATCTGCATAATGAAAACTGTGCCATATTTTTTAGTAATCGCATATTCTTTTTCCTTATCGGTAAAATCAGGATACATATCCTCAAGCTCTTGCGAGGTTATAAAGAAAGGCTTTTCGGCAAATCTTTGTTTAAGCTGAGGATATTCTTTTATAACTTCTTTATGGGTTTTATTAAAGGCATCAACGATTTTCTCAACTATTTCTTTAAGAAAATCGATAGTACGCTGTTCTCTGCTGATAACAAGCTCCCAATCCCATTGGTCAACATAGATAGAATGGAGGTTATCGACATTATCATCACGGCGGATAGCACTCATATCGGTATACAATCCCTCGCCCTTTTTAAAGCCATAGCGGTAAAGAGCAAGCCTTTTCCACTTTGCAAGTGACTGAACAACCTCGGCTTCACACTCGAACTCCTTGGTAGTGAAATGCACCTTTCGTTCTACGCCATTCAAATCGTCATTAATTCCGCTTTGTTTTGTAACAATAAGAGGAGCAGTTACCCTTTCTAAATTCAGCGTTTGCGCCAAATTTCGTTCAAAAAGATCCTTTGTCAGTTTAATGGCGCGCTGTGTATCTCGAAGGGAGAGAGACGATTTATAGCCCTTCGGAAGCTTTACGCTGAACATAAAAAACACTCCTTTATGTAATAAAATAAAAATCGCCACGACGAATTTACATCCGCCGCGACGACATGGTCTGAGTGGCGGGAGTTGAACCCACGGCCTCTACCACCCCAAGGTAGCGCGCTACCAAACTGCGCCACACCCAGATTTTTGCTGCCTAAATATAATAACACACCCAAAAACAAAATGCAAGCATTATTTTAACTTTTTTTAATATTTTTTTTCGGCAGCAATAAAACAATCTATTTTTTTGCCTTATTAAGCACTTCTTCAAGTTCTGCTTTATTAAAACGATAAACCTTATTACAGAAATGACAATTTACAGATTGTGTTTTGTTTTCATTAATCATTTCCTGAAGCTCCTGTTTTCCGAGAGAAATAAGTGCCTTTTCTACACGTTCACGACTGCAATTACATTTATATGTACAATTCATGCGATCAAGTACCTGCGGATTAAATCCCTCTAATGCCTTAAAACAGATGTCCTGTGGAGTCATATTATCATGTAACATGCTGCTTACGGGCGGCATCGCCTGAATATTCTTTTCAATTTGACTTATCTCCTGGTCAGTTACACCCGGAAGGAGTTGCAAGAGATACCCCCCTGCGCTAATAACAGTTAGATCGGTATCAACAAGAACACCCAAACCACAGGCTGTGGGGATCTGCTCACTTGTAGCATAATAAGCGGTTATATCCTCAGCAATCTCACCTGAGACAAGCGGTATTTGACCGACATAGGGATCTTTCAGCCCAATATCCTTTACAACCGAAAGGCTTCCCTCTTTGCCAACAGCACCGGAAACATCAAGCTTACCATATTGATTTAACGGAAGCTCGACAACAGGATTGGCAACATAGCCTCTAACATTACCCACATAATCGGTAACTGCAATAAGCGAACCCGCAGGTCCGCCGCCATTTACACGCAAAGTAATAGAGTCATCTTTTGCCTTAAGCATGCTTCCCATAAGAGAGGCTGCTGTTAAAAGGCGGCCAAGCCCGGCAGTTACAACAGCGGAGGTTCTATGAATTCTTTCCATTTGAGATACAATATCGGTAGAGTCAACAGCAAGAGCAATAATGCCGCCGTTTTCTGAAATGGTTCTTACAAGCTGTCCCATTCTATTTTCTTTCCTTTCTGCAAACATAAACGATACGCTCTGTTTTATCGTTTACGTCATTATATGTAAAATCATCATAGCGCGCGATGCAGTGCATATCGCTTTGTTCAATTATTTGTGTTAAAAATTCATCACTGTAATAGTGCTCGCAAAAGCCCTCTTCCCATCTATCATAAAGAGAGTTTTTCTGCGGCTTGAAAAAATCAAGAGCTATCTCGACCGAGCCATTGCTTTCACAAAAGCTGTTTTGCCAAACACAATAAACATCTTCCGTATCATAAACAAAGGTATTATTGCCTAAAACTTCACGATGTTTATAGAGGGTGTTAACATCAAAAATAAAAATTCCGCCTTCATTTAAAAAGAGAGATACACGTTCTACTGTCTTTTTAACATCCTCCTGATTTTCTAAATGATTTATACTATCGAGGCAACACACAGCGGCATCAATAGTACCGAACAGATCAAGTTGTTGCATGGTTTGATTTAAGAATATCGGATTACCGAATTTATGCGGCTTATTCATTGCCTCGGAAAGCATTTGCTCACTCGCATCAACTGCTACAACATCATATCCTTTATCTGCAAACTCAAAAGATAGGCTGCCCGTTCCGCAGGCAAGATCCAAAAGGAGATTGCCGCCGTTTCCATGCTTTATAATAAGCTCATTAAAATAGGCACAAAGTTTTTTATAATCTACATTGTTTGTAAGCCTATCGTAAAATGGAGCAAATGACTCATAAGTTTTCATACTTAAGGACTTCCCTTTTTAAAATGTTTTTAAGCGTTTTCGCGGCAATCAATTTCTTCAAAAAGCGCACGAATTTCATCTGTTCCCTCGCCTGTTTCGGCTGAAAACTCGATCATATTTGCATCAAAATCCTCACCGAGCGCCTCACATATTTTTTGCCGCATTTCCTGACGCTGTTTTTTAGATAATTTATCAGCTTTTGTAAGCACAACAACAAAGGGTATTTCACTTTGAATGAGGAAATCGGTCATAACAAGGTCATCTTTTGAGGGAGGGTGGCGCATATCCATTAGTGCAAGAACAAGCTCGATCTGTCTCCCCGATGAAAAATAGGAGTCCATAAGCTTTCCCCAGCGTTCCTTCTCTTCTTTAGAAACACGGGCAAAACCATAACCGGGCAGATCGGCAAACCGCATATTACCTAGCTTAAAAAAATTGATGGTGGCAGTTTTTCCCGGAGACGAGCTGACTCTTGCAAGGTTCTTTCGGCTGAAAACGCGGTTTATCATAGAAGATTTTCCGACATTCGATCTGCCTACAAAAGCAACTTCGGGACAATCGGATTTAAAAAGCTGATCCGGTCTGCCGAAAGAAGTTTCAAACTCAATTTGATTAAAATTCATGTTTTTACTCCAGTTTTAATTCGCCGATGATGGCTGATTTAAAGAGGCAGGTTCAACAGGCACTCTCTGCGAAGAATATTTTTTATCCTCTAAAGGCTTGTCCTTAATTACAAGTGCAGTTTCTATGACCTGTGAAAACTCACTGACAGGGATAAAGGTAAGCTTGGTTTTAACCGTTGGATCTATTTTATCAAGGTCGGGGATATTCTGCTCGGGAATAATCACCTTTGTGATACCTGATTTATATGCAGCCATCGTTTTTTCTTTAAGGCCACCTATTGGCAGAACTCTGCCACGAAGAGTAATTTCTCCTGTCATGGCAACATCATGACGAACAGCCACTCCTGTTAGTGCTGAAAGAAGTGCCGTTGCAATAGTGATACCTGCAGAAGGACCGTCCTTAGGGACAGCACCTTCGGGCGCGTGGATATGAATATCCTTTGTACGATAAAAATCGGCAGGAATATCATAATATTTTGCAATAGAGCGAATATGGCTCAAAGCCGCTTTTGCCGACTCTGTCATAACGTCACCAAGCGAACCGGTAATCTCAATTTTTCCCGTCCCCTCTAATACTGCAACCTCAATCTGCAAAAGCTCTCCACCGACAGTTGTATAGGCGAGACCATTTACAACGCCAATAAGATCATTCTTATGAACATCCTCTTTTTTATACCGGTGCGGACCAAGATAACCTTCAAGATCGGTACAGTCAATAACAACACGATGGACTTTTCCGTTATTTGACACAAGTTTTTTAGCAGCCTTTCTAAACAACGACGCTAACACGCGTTCTGCCTGACGAACACCCGCTTCTCTTGTATAAAAATCAATAATATCGCGAACAGCACTATCCGTAACACGGCAGGAATTTTTATTAAGTCCATGTTTTTTGAGCTGTTTAATTATAAGATGCTCCTTAATTATGCGGAATTTTTCCTCTGCAGTATAGCTTGAAAGCTCAATAACCTCCATTCTGTCAAGGATAGGGGCAGGTATAGTATCAAGGGTGTTTGCCGATGTGACAAAAATAGCATTACTAATATCAAACGGGACTTCAAGATAATGATCACGAAAAGAATGATTTTGTTCGGCATCAAGAACTTCAAGCATGGCTGATGCGGGATCGCCGCGATAATCATTACCCATTTTATCTATTTCATCAAATAAGATAAGCGGGTTATTACTGCCAGCCTGCTGAAAAGCATTAATAATACGGCCGGGCATTGAGCCGATATAGGTTTTACGGTGACCGCGAATATCCGCCTCATCACGCACGCCGCCGAGTGAAATCCGAACATATTTTCTACCCATTGCTTTTGCAAGAGAAGCAGCAATAGAAGTTTTGCCCACTCCCGGAGGTCCGACAAGACAAATGATTTGCCCTTTAACATCGGGAGCAAGTTTTCTGACTGCCATAAACTCTAAAATCCGTTCCTTAACATCACAAAGCCCGAAATGCTCAGTATCCAGCATTTTCTTTGCCTTGGAAATATCAATTTTGTCTTTTGTAGCAGTATTCCACGGAAGAGCAAGGCAGGTGTCCAGATAACCGCGCAACACACTTGCTTCATGCGAATTGTAAGGCATTTTAGCAAGCTTATTTGCCTCATTCATAAGTTTTTCTGTTATTTCATCTGAAAGCTCAAGCCTCTTAATTTTTTTGCGATATTCTTCTGATTCAGCAACAGGATCATCCGCTGTGCCAAGCTCATCTGAAATAACTTTAAGCTGCTCGCGCAGATAATACTCACGCTGATGGCGGTCCATATTCTCTTGAACCTGATCGTTTATCTCGCGCTCGACCTGCAAAACTTCATTTTCATGTTCAATAGCACGCACAAGATATTCCAATCGCTTTGTTACATCTGAAATTTCCAACACCTTTTGCTTATTCTCGATCGGAAGCGCAATATTGCCTGAAAAGAGCTCAGAAAGTGCAAGAGGATCATTTTCATTAAAAATACGGATAACAACCTCACGGGGCATTTGCGGCGATAGTGAAAGATATGTTTCAAAGGAATCCTTTAATTTACGAATCAAGGCTTCCTGCATAATAGATACCGAAACCGTTCTCTTTTGGAGAGGATAATCTCTAATTTCTGCAACAAGATACTCCCCTTCCGTATCAAGCGAGAGCATTTTTGCGCGATATTTTCCCTCAACAATAACACGCATAGTATTAGAATTGCCGCGAATCACCTGCTTGATAGAGGCTACAACACCAACCTTATACATGTCTTTTTCCTGAGGTTCTTCTAAAAGAACCTCTTTTTGAGCCACAAGAAAAATATCTTTTTGCGTTTTCAGCGCGTAATTTACCGCTGCAACTGACTTTGGACGCACAACCTCAAAATTTAAAATTGTACTGGGAAACAGCATAATTCCGCGCAATGCGATTGCGGGAATAAGAAAAGGTTTTTGCTCCTCTATATTAAAATCTTTTTCTTCCATGAAAAAACGACTCCTTAAACGAATTACTCTTTATTTTACACCTTTTTTATAAAAAAATCAACTATTTGACTCTTCTGAAAGCATAAGCCAAGCCTCAAAACTGTTTTCGTGTTGCTGTTTTGCAGTTTCCAGCTCCTGACAAAGCTCAGCAGAACGCTTAAAATCAGAAAAAACCTCAGGATTGGAAAGTTCAGTTTCCAGCTCCTTAATGAGTTTTTCAAGCATATCAATTTCTTTTTCAAGGCGGGAAATCTCATTACGGCGGTGTGCATCCAATGCCCGTTGTTCACGACTTCTGTGACCGGAATTACTTTGAACGCGTTGCCTTTTTTCTTGCTGAATACTGAATGATTCCTTTCCTTTTTGTTCTGCAAGATATGCAGACAGTTCACTATATCCGCCTTTAAAAAGCCGGGCAGTATTATTTCTTAAATTCAGGATTTTATTGGGGATTTTTTCGAGAAAATATCTATCATGTGAGACCAATATGAGTGTCCCCTCATATTCCGAAAGAGCAGTTTCCAACATTTCGCGAACTGCAAGGTCTAAATGATTGGTCGGTTCGTCCATAATAAGAACATTGGGGCGCTGCTCCATCAAAATAGCAAGGCTAAGTCTTGCCTTTTCACCTCCGCTGAGCATTCCCACCTTTTTTTCAATGCTATCTCCGCTAAAAAGAGCTCTACCCAAGGTTGTGCGAATACTCAAAGGATCCCTATTCGGAAATCGGGACCATAGCTCTTCCATAACAGTGTTCTCTGGATTTAAAACCTCAAGATGCTGGTCATAATACCCCATCTTAACATTTCCGCCCCATTTAATAGCTCGGTTTGCAGAAGGATACTCTCGAATAGCACGCAACAGTGTTGTTTTTCCTGTGCCGTTTGCACCGGTTACAGCAAGCTTATCACCACGCTCAAGTGTGAAATCTATGCTATCACAAAGCAGTTTCTTATCCTCTCCGCTGCCGACAGAAAGCGCAAAATCATTTATTTTAAGAACTTCGAAGTTAGGTTCAAAATCATACTCAAATTTAATTGACATTTTCTTTGTAAAGTTCTTTGGCTTGTCAATGATTTCCATTCGTTCTAAAGCATTGATGCGGCTTTTTGCACTTTTTGATGTAGATGCTCTGACTAAATTTCTAGCCACATAATCTTTCATATCGGCAATTTTCTTTTGCTGCTGTTCATATTCCTTCATTTGTCTTGTCTGTTGCTCTTCTTTCAGCACAAGAAATTTACTGTAATTCCCTTTATAGGTTTTTAGCGATTGGTCCTCTATTTCCCAAACGGAAGTAACTAAACGATCAAGAAAATAACGGTCATGAGAAACGGTGATTACTGCACCGTTATAATTTAAAAGATATTCCTCAAGCCATGAAAGTGTTTCAAAGTCCAAATGATTTGTAGGCTCATCAAGCACAAGAAGCTGAGGCTGTAAAAGCAAGAGCCTTGACAGTGAAAGCCGAGTTCGTTCGCCACCGCTTAATGTGTTAATGACGGTATCAAGCTGTTTATCGGCAAATCCCATACCGTTTAAAACAGTTTTTATCTTTACATCAATATTATACCCATCTCGCTGTTCAAACATAGTAGAAAGTGAAGCATAACGCTCAGAAACTGTTTGAAACTCAACTGTATTTTGATTTTGTGAAAGGATTTCCATTTGCTTTTCCAAATCTTTCATTTGTTGTGAAATCTCCGTTAAATCGGAGAACACCTTTCGCATTTCCTCATAAATCGTACTGTCACTCTCAAGCCCGCTGTTCTGACAAAGATACCCAATAGTAGTTTTTTTGCCAATATTAAGATTACCTCCATCAAATGCGAGATTTGCACATAAGATATTAAGCAGGGTAGTTTTCCCTGTTCCGTTTCTTCCGATTATTCCAATACGGTCACGATCCTCAACAGACGCACTAATATCTGCGAAGATCTTTTTATCCCCGAAATATTTTGTAAGATGATCAAACGATAAAAGCAAGGTTTTCTATCCTTTCAAAAGCAGTTACGATTATAATATCATAAAAAGCAATTTTTGAAAACCGTTTACAACTAAATTTTTTCATAGTATAATAGAAATATATTGTGAGGTGAGCGGATGTTTCAGATAAGCAGTTTAACAGATTGTCCCGAAATTTTAAAGCGTTTTCTCGTTTATTTACAAACTATTAAAGGCAAGTCTCCCAAAACGGTGTATGAATATTTTCTTGATATTCGAATGTTCTTTAGATTTTTAAAGAGAAATCGCGCTTTGGTTTCTGCTGATGTTTCCTTTGATGAAATCAGCATTTCAGATGTCGGGGTAGATATTTTAAAAACGGTTACATTATCCGAAGTATATGACTTTTTATATTATATTCTAAATGACCGCGGTGACATTGCCCCAACCCGTTCAAGAAAATCGTCAGCACTGCGCACCTTTTTTTCATATCTTACCGTAAAGGTCAATTTACTTGAAGTAAATCCTGTTGCAGAGCTTGAAGTTCCCTCACAAAGGAAAAGGCTTCCGAAATATCTAAGTTTAGAGGAATGTATTCAGTTGCTTTCCTCGATTGAGGGAACCTATGCCGAAAGGGACTACTGTATCACTGTTCTGTTTTTAAACTGCGGACTTCGTGTGTCCGAGCTTGTTGGAATAAACCTTAATGATATGAAAGAGGACACGCTGCGTGTTGTCGGTAAAGGTGACAAAGAGCGCAGCATCCATTTAAACAAGGCTTGCCTTGATGCAATAGCACAGTATTTAAAGGTTCGCCCCAACGATAGCGCAAAGGACAAACAGGCACTTTTTATTAGCAGACAAGGCAACCGGATAAGTGTAAAAGCAGTACAAGCTAATATGCAGAAATATCTTAAAATGAGCGGTCTTGAGGACAAGGGATATTCTGTTCACAAGTTGCGACACACCGCAGCTACGTTGATGTATCAGCATGGCGGCGTAGACCTACGAATTTTAAAGGAAATTTTAGGTCACCAAAACCTTGCTACCACCGAAATATATACCCACATTGCAAGCAGGCAAATTGAAGAAGCATTTGAAAGTAATCCTCTTGCAAAGGTAAGCATGAAAAAGACCGGTGGTGAACAATAAAGTAAAACCATCGACCACATGGTCGATGGTTTTTTATGTTATTACAAAAAATTATTCTAATATACTGCGCAATTTATTGGGAGTGATTTTATAAATCCCCCAACCGAGAACACCGCCAACAGTATTTAAAATCAGGTCATCAACATCAATATTTCTATACCAATATCCAATCATGATTCCTATTACAAATTGAAGAAGTTCAATTAACAACGAAAAACTTATTATAAAAATAAAAGTCGGCAAAAAGCACTTATTTTTTCTCATCATTGTAATTAAAAAACCAAATGGCATAGTAATTATTATATTGCCCGCTACCGAGGTAAGCACAGGTTTTAATCCCGCTTCGAAGCTTGAGATAATAGAATTTAACGGAATAAAATTATGCGAATATCCCGAAGAGAAAGTCTCCTGAAAAGGGATTGGAAAAAGAGTAACACTGAAAACAAGCGTTATGTAAACAACAAATAATCCCACAAGAATTTTTCTTTTACCCCTGACTTTCATAATAAACAGGACTATTTCAACGAGTAGCAAAGCGATCATACCGAAAACAAGTGCATCTGATTTAGTTAGCATTTTTTCTCCTTTCTGCAACAAAAAGCGGCTGAAAATTCAGCCGCCGACACGCAAAAAAATACTGCGTCTGCAATTTTTTAATATCCCGATGATTATAATAACATACCCTTCTTTATTCTGTCAATGATATTTCATCTAACCTGAATGCCGGAATGGCGAATAGAAAAATCGGCAGAAACATTGAGCTTAATTTGGGGCAGCCAACTTGAGAGCGGCTGTTCCTTTTGTTTTTGATAGAGGTTTTTATCGGTATTTTTAAGCCGCTGTTTTAAATAGAAAAGATCGCATGCGCCCTCTGTAACAATCGTTTTAAAACTTTTTTTGATTTGTGCTTTGATTTGCTCCTCAATCTCCTTTTCCACCCTTTTAACATGCTCTTCTTTAATTTCTTCATCGTGAATAACGCCTATCTCTGAAATATTTCCTTTAGCAGAAACTGCAACATTAAGATAAACCTCTCCGTTTTTGGTTTCCATATTAAGGTTGGTATCCTCGGAAACGATATTTACTGAAACAGTTTGATGTTGCTCGTGTGTTATCATAACAGCATCGGAAATATTGCCCTCAAGCCATGTAAGTCCCATAGTTTCCTCGCTATTGAGCCAAATATGTGGCTTTTGATCGCGAAACACAACACCTCGTTCAATTTTTATTTCCTCTTCGCCATCAGGAGAAATAAGCGGCAGACAGCAGCTTCCCTCAGAATTATACATCGTTCGCAAAACATCTATTACCGTAACATCCGGGGCTTTTCCACACCCTTCGATACGCTCTATCGAAATATCAGGTACTACACCCGAAAAAAGCCGCGTGTGTAAAATTTTTTCAGCCGTTCCCTCAGCAAGCATAACCGATGAATTAAGAGAAAGCTGATAATTGGAGTTCATAAATTCAACAATTTGAAAAAGACCTTTTTTGGCTGCCTCCTCACCGATAAGATACAGACGGCTATGACCATAAAAAATTTGATTACCGTCCTTCGCTTCTGCATTTTTTATTGCATCAAAAAGGGTTTTTCCATAGGAAGTGACATATAAGCTTTGGCTCCCTTCACCTCCCGCAGCGTCAGAAGTACCGCTATTTTCAGGAAGATATTCCTGCAGCGTAATCTTATATTCTCCATCCTCATAATCTATGCCCATTGCTTGAACGATGGCACGGTCCCTTAGATCTACCGGCATAGAACAACTACTGAAAAAAAGAGATACCGTTATAATAATCAGCAGACAAATAGTTTTAATTTTTTTCATTTTTTCTGCCGCCTTTCCCTAATTTTTTCACCTACAAGCAGGACAAGCGGATACACTACTGCAAGCACAACAACAGGAACACCTGAAACAATAATATGATACATGGTATTGACATAGGGTATTTTCTGCGTTGTCAAAAGCGACACCAAGGAAACTACAACTGCAGTAACAACAAGCGGTATCGTATCATTCTTAAAGCTGAATAGCTCTCGCATAGTTTTGGCGGCAACAAGCATATAAACACAAAGCTTAACCACAGCCATAAACACCCAAAGAGTAATAAATGCGGCATTAAAACGCTCTGTAAGCGAGGTTTCCGCCATAGCAGCAACAGTATAAAATGGGAAAAGTACGGTTTCCCGATATTTTCCAAGTGCGGTAATGGTGAAAAAGGAAATAAGCTCAAAAAGGACTCCGATTGTTACACCAAACCAAATCGTTCCCTTTCTTATATTCCCCTTGGTATATGAAGCTAAAATCATAAACGGAATAATTTCGGTGGTATGAAACACATTATCAACAACAAACTCCCAAAATCCGGCAGCACTGTCATACCCAAGAGGCTCAAGCCATACCGTGTTAATTTTAGGAAATGCTGCAACAGCTATTGCCACAAGGGAAAGAAGTAATCCACCGAAAACATAGCTTGCCATTCTCGCCATGGACTCTACACCCAACCGGCAGATATATGCGCAAACCAGCGCCATGGGAATGACAAAAAAAATCGGCGATGCAGTCATATAAATAGTGGATGCCATAAAAATTTCGAACTGTGTCAAACATTCTATCGAAAGAAAAAGACAGGTTAACAACATAAAAAGTGAATAAATTCTTGCTGCGTTTTTATGCTGCATATAAACACAATCGGAAACATTTCTGCCTTCATATTTTTTTAAAAGAGATAGTGTTGGAACAAAGATTAAAATGTTTATAAAGACAGAAACAAGGATAGCAAGTGCGGCTGTATAAAAACCAATATTATATTTTTGTGGTTTATAGGTAAACATGGAAAACATTCGCGAGGTAATCAGCATAACAAATAGTTGTGCTGCGCTTATTTTAGGAAGTTTTATCATTGTTTGGTGCCTCCTTTATCCTTAATTTCCGAACCATTAATATTTTGGATCTTCAGAGATTTTCCTGAAAGCTTTCGAATACCGGCAAAGAAAACACTATCCGTTATCCAGCGCGAATCAACGGGAGAAAGCGGGGCGGTCATTGGAACATGCATACTGTTCATTGAGCAAATAACCGCACTTACTGCTACCGCTCCGAGCGCAATACCGAAAAGTCCTGTTGTGCCACCAATGATGATAAAAAGAAAGCGCAGCATAGTTGTAGGCTCATAAAGCTGTGGCACTGAAAACGCACAAATTGCAGTAATTGCAACTATCATAACCATTGGAGCCCCGATAAGCCCTGCATTGACTGCTGCATCTCCAATAACAAGTGCCCCAACGATTCCGATGGTGTGACCGACAGCACTTGGCAGTCGAATTCCTGCCTCACGCATAATTTCAAACACAAGATAAATAAAAAGAGCTTCTATCATAAGCGAAAACGGAATTACTTCTTCTGCAGACGCAATGCTGAATAAAAGTGCATGTGGCAGTAGTTCAGGATGAAATGTTGTTATCGCAACAAAGCTTCCCGGAAGAAGAAAAGAAATATAAAAAGATATATACTTAAGAATTCGGACAAATGTGGAAAAATAAGGTCTATGCGCATAATCATCAAAACTTTTAAAATTTTCACTGAACAAAAAAGGAACAATCAGCGCATAGGGTGAACCATCAACCAGAACAGCTACCCTGCCCTCGTTTATTTTGCCGCACAGTGTATCGGGGCGTTCGGTATTTGCGACTGATGAAAAGAGTGAAAACGGATGATTTTCTAAAAAAGGACGAACATATGAAGAATCAAGAATAACATCAAGATTTATCTTCTGAAATTTTTTTCGTACCTCTTTTAAAAGCTGTGGTGAGACTCTATCGGAAAGATATATAAGGCAAAGATCGGTTTTGCTTTGATTCCCGCTTGTCATAAGCTCAAAGCGCAGTTTGGGTGACTTGATTCGACGGCGCACCATGCTTAAGTTAATACGCAAAGGTTCGGTAAAAGCTTCCTTAGGACCAAGTTCATTTGCTTCGTTAGACGGCTCAGCAATACTGCGAAACTGAAATCCATGAGCTGCAAGCGCAAAGCCTACCTGTTCTCCTTCGATAAGAATAACAACAAAACCGGACATCATAGCTGTGAACAAGGTATCAAAATCAAAAATTTCTCTTTGTTCTACTGACAAGATGCTTTTGTGCATAATAAAATCACAAAGTTCTTGCGCTGTAAGTGTTCGGTCTGCCGAAAGCTCAGAGAGAGGTTTTATCACCGAAAGTGCAAGTGTTTGAGAATTTATCATTCCCTCACAAGCAAGGAGCAATATTTTATTTTTTCCGATCGTCATTTCTCTTTTATTGAGATCGGACGAGTTAGGAAACTGTTCTCGTAAAAGAATCATATTTTCTGTTAAAGAAGCAGAGATCGGCACAGGATTTTTAGGGGATGGTTTATTTGGTTCTCCATTGAGCGCATAGGCTATTTTTTTACGAAAATTATCAAACATCTTTTTTTCTCCTGAAAAATTTTACTTCTATCTTTTCCTTTTTTTCCATGCAAATTCATACATATTCCAAACAAACAAGAAAACAATAGCTATGAAAACTTAAACAGGAGCAAAAAAGATGGCAATTACATTTATTCGCACTATTATTTTATACATTATAGTTATTATTTCAATTCGTATTATGGGAAGGCGTCAGGTTGGTGAATTACAGCCTTCCGAACTTGTTATCACCATGCTTATCTCCAACCTTGCAGCGCTGCCTATGGAAGATCGCGCCATGCCTCTATTTACAGGGTTAGTTCCTATTATTGTGTTGGTTAGCTTTGAGGTTTTCACATCGTATATTTTAAAAGACTCTCCTTTTTTACGAAAATATATATGCGGCTCCCCTCAGGTTATCATTCGTGACGGAAAAATTGACCAAAAAGTGATGAAAAAGCTTCGATTTTCTATTGATGACCTCGTAGAAGAGCTTCGACTCAATAATGTATTTGATTTCTCTGAAGTGGACTGTGCAATTGCAGAAACAACAGGCCAGCTCTCCGTTTTTAAAAAATATGAGTTTCAAGAGGTTCAAAATCGAGACATTGGAAAGCTTTCGGACAAAACCTCCTGCCCTACCTTTATTGTGATATGTGACGGGAAACTCGATCATAATGGCATGGACCTGTGCGGCAAGGACGAACGGTTTATTGAAAAAGCTCTGAAAAAGAATGGAACAGACATGAAAAAAGTTCTTGTCATGATATGTGACAAGAACGGAAAACACACGATTGTGGAAAAGGAATAACTATTATGAAACGCTTGGGACTGGCGCTTACTATTTTTATTATAACTATCGTCGTTTGCATTTGTGCTCTTGGATACATTAAAAGCAAAAAAGATGAATATAGTAACATCTTACATTTGGCCTACACACAGGCAAAGAACGGAGATATTGAAAGTGCAAAAAGAAATGTGGAAAAATTTCGAAAGCTGTGGGGGGAAAATGAAAAGTATCTCATGCTGCTTATACACCACGAGGATCTCGGTGAAATCACCTTTTCGGCAAGAATGATAACCGAATACATTGATACCGAGGAGCTTCCCGAATTTTTTGCCGAGCTTGAAAAAGAAATGGCACTTCTGGATCACCTGTGGGAAGCAGAAGTGCCACTACCGAAAAATTTTCTGTAATATTAAGATGCCATGACAAATTGCTTTTTGGGTTCGAGATAAGCAAGCTGCTCAATTTGTGCAGTTTCGGAGCTAATGGTTTCAAGAGCAGAACCTGAAGAACTATCTGACAAAGACTCCATATTATCTAGAAATTCTTGATGAGCAAGAGAGCCTGTTTTAACAAAGTAATTTATCACGCCTTTTACAATCTGTTCTGCTATTTTTTGCTGGCTTTCAGGCTTAATAAGATCTTCATGCTGCTGCGCATTTGAGATAAATCCACACTCTATTAACATGGATGGATAATAAGGTTCACGGGTCATCTGCAGTCTATCAAATGTATACTGATAGCTACGGTTTGAACCTGAACTGATATAATTTTTAGCAACGCTGCTCATAACATTTTTGGCAAGCAACTGCGAATAGGAATTAAAATATGCTCCGATAGGGCCTTTTGCTGCAGTTGTGTATGAGTTATGATGGATAGAAATCATAATATGAGGATCGACCGATTGAAAATACGCAAAACGCTGTGCCGCTGTTCTATAAACAGAATTATCAACAGTGATAACCGTAGCCCCGAGATTTTTTAAAATTGCAGCAGTCTTTTCACGAACAGCAGCATTTAACACATACTCCGGGTACGACAGGTTGACACCGGGGGCACCGGGGCTCAGCTTATCGTGACCTGCATCAACAACAATGACAGCTCCTTTTAAAGTATATCCGTAGGCATTATCTGCTTTCTGAATGGGAGCCGCTGTGTTAAGGCGGATATTTAATGTTTTATTCTCATTTTCATAACACGGTGTTGCACCGAAAAAGCCACCTGCCGTTTTAAGAGTGAGAACAATATCACAAACAGGAATTTCCGTATCATCAATGGTTACTTTTTTTAGAACACATTCCATTTTTGAAACCAATGGATTTTCCTGAAGCACCACTTTTTCAAGGTCGATCTTGTCTGTGTAGAAAATGCGATAGGTCACTTTTGTGATTTGGTAGTCACCGCTCAATGCCGCCCCATCTGACTGATATGAGATCGGCTCTTCGAAATACTTAAAGGGAACACTCCAGCTGTTATCAATTTTTAGATTGGCAAATCTTCCATCAAAAGTGAGATTTACGGCTGAAATCTGATTATGAACCTTTTCTATATCACCCAAAACGCTGACATCCTTAGAATAAACACGATGTCCCGACTGAAGTTTATAATATTTATATGTCGTGCCGTTTTGAGAATATAAAAGCTCATTACCGACTACATAATCGATTGTCCCTGCCGGAAGTGGGTAACAATAAGGCTGTGACTGATCATTAAGTCGGTCTGTCGGAAAGGTTTCAGCATAGGTTGCTTTTATCTGCACTGCTTTTTGGGTTTCAAGCTTTGGGGGAGCAGGTTTTGCAAAAACCTTAACAGTTGCTCCCATCATATTTTCACTATATCCCTGCCAGCTTGCGGTAAATGTTATCTTCCCTAGATTTTGCAAAGTTTCTGTTGCGGCTGGAGCTTTAAAACTGCCCTCAAAAGTTACATACTGGGAGGATATAAGTTCATCGGAAACCTCGTCGGCTTTTTTTTCTGTAAGATTAACAGTTATGCCGGCAACTTTTGCCGTTATTAAGGAGCCGCTATAACCCTTGGCAGAAATAGTGATAAAAGTTCCTCCATCAACCTCAACAGTCCCTGTTGGAGTAACGCTCTCTAAAAGCTTTACCTTTCTTGTAACGGTATATGTAACGGTTTTTCCTTTATGACTTATTTTAAAAATATTAGTGCCCACTTTTAAAGCTGCGTCATGTGAAAAATATCCTTTGTCTGTAACCTTTACAAACTGACCGTTAAAGGTTGTTTGAAAATTGGGATCGGTTACACCCGAAAAAGAAATCGTACTGTCATAAGTGGTAATATTATTTTTTGTTGGGGTTGACATTATAAGTTTATTAAAAATAAGATTATCCTTAAGCTGATTATCAAAATATTTTATGAGCAAAGTAGTGCTTCCATCCTTATCAGCAGCAAGTGCAGAAAGCGAATCAAAAACACTGCCTCCAAATGATTTGAGCGGATCTACAATACTTACCTGGCGGATAAGCTGATCAGGGCTGGTAAACTCTCCCGGTCCACTCAAAAGCTTGCTGGATGCATGCACATTATAAAAAGCAATATCTGCCTGTGAACAGAGCGAACTCCACCATTGTGCGATAACTTGAAAATTATTTTTCACACTATCGGTAGGCATTAGGTTTTCCACCATAACAAAATTGAATTTTTCATTGAGGACAAAATCTCGGGTATCGGCAAAGCCATCAACAAAGCTTTCGTAATCTGAAGTGGTTTTGCTGCCCCTTGTATCTGTTGCAGAATTAGCCCAAACACTGCTTGCAAGAAAACCGATTTGAGAAACCTTATTATTTTTACGCATGGCATTTCTTGCCCCGCGCACCGCTTGTGTTACCTGTTCGCGAAGAAAATCCTCATAGCTTCTGCCGCTGCCGTTTGCCTGATAGGAAGCCTGCATGGTTTGAGATTTTGAAACGGAGTAATCATCAAAAATAATAGCAGATGGCTGATATTTTTTTGAGAAAGCTTCCGCCCTTTCTATGACCTGCTTTTGCATTTGCTCGGTAAACTCATCAATTTGGGTTATTTTATTATTTTTCTCTTTTACCAAAACAGGATAAACAACATATGTATAAAGATTTTGTTTCTTTGCAGCAGTAATTGCATAAGAAAGAACATCAAAATCCGTTCGAAGAGATTTTAAATTGCTATCAGAAAACAAAAGACCTTGTGATGTATTTGTAAAAATAACAACACTATTAAAACCGAGCTTTGCAGTGGATTTCATAGCACTGTCCAACTGGCTTTTAACCGCACTTTGGCTATCGGTAGTTTTTAAAAGAAAATCCTGTCCCGGTTTTAGATATACTGCACGCAACTTATCCGGAATATTGAAATTTGTTCCGTCATCACTCTCATAGATTATCCCTTGAGATTCACTTTCGATTTGTGCTATTGATGAAGAAGTTACTTGTTCATTTTGTGAAATTTGTGAGCTCTCCTCACTTGCAATTTGGGAACTAACATTGCCAATAGGCTGTCGGTGAGAAATAAAACGGACAGCAAGAGCGGCCACTGTTCCCAAAAGAGCAGCGGCAGCAAATATACTTACTATAATGACCGTCAATTTTTTATCAGAAACCCGTCTGACTGTGTTTCTCATTTTTTTATCGTTCCTTTATTTTTTACTTCATGGCGGCTTTTAGTTTCTGCATTTCATATTTTGCCTGCTCGGCGGCATTGCTGACATATCCATCCGGATTACTAAATGAGCTATTTATATTAAACAGATACTGATAGCTATACAGAAAAACACCGCCACATTTACCAAGCGACATGCAGTCATCATACTGACGGGCGAGAATATTGCTTGAAGCAGGAGTGCTTGTTCGCCATCCATATGCGCCGCAATTCAGTGTTGATTCAGTATGAGTATTGCGATTGGTGCAAGCCCAGGTGTCATACTTACAGCCGACACGGTAAACTGCAAGACCGACCATAAGTTTTACATTTGAAGCGGTAATAAGCTTATTCCATGTTGAAAGCGAGGAAGCAAAATCGGAGGATTCGCTCACATAGTTAAAATATATCTGCGGACAGAGATAATCGACATATCCGTTTTGCGAGCCCCAAAGCTTGACATCTGCATACTGCGAATTCATATCGTTATCCACATTTGCCTGCGGGCTGATGCCAAATATGATATTGCTGTTTTTTTGTTTTACAGCGTTGTAGACACTTTTTACAAGCGAACTGACATTAGCTCTTCTAAAGTTCGCTAAGGTTTTACCCGCTCCATATGTTGCATAGGAACTGCTATCAAAAGAGGCTGCGGTAGTGGGATAGAAATAATCATCAAAATGAATACCATCAACCTTATAATTATTGATAATTTCCTTAACACCGTTTAAAATAAGCTCACGAACTTCAGGCTCAGCGGGGTTATAATACCAACGGTTATCAACCTGAACTATGTATTTTCCCTTTTTGTTGCTATCGTTATACCATTTTTTAAATACTGTTTGTGAGGGAACGCTTGAAATCTGCGTAGTTAAAAATGTTCTAAAGGGATTTATCCATGCATGGAAGGAGAGATTATACTGATGAGCAATTTCAATCATGATTTTCAAAGGGTCATACCCCGGATTTTTTCCAACTCCTGCTGCCATCTGCGACCATGCAAAATATTCAGACGGATAAATTGCATCGCCGAAGGCGCGTACCTGACAAATTAAGGTGTTGATACCAAAATCAACAGCATTTTCACAAACAGATTTAAAATTAGAACGAAATTGGGATTCAGTTTTACCCGTTAGGATATTTGCAAAATCGATATAAGATACCCAAACCGCTTTCATGGTTTTATAGTTTACGGTTGTGCTACCCGTTTGCAACGGAGCAGAAGATGTAGAAACAGAAGTAACCACAGACGATGTAGGTGCAGATATATCCGCATCTACTGAGCTTGTAGAAGTGACTTTTGAGGAAAACGCTTTGGAGGACGAGCTTTTATTACCTGATTCGTTTTTATCAGCTGAGCTTTCCTTTTCATTGCTGCTTTCTTTTGATGGAATATCCGAAGTGAGAGGAACGGACACATCCGAAAAATCAACACTCTCATTAAATCCCGGATACTCTCCGATTCCCTCATAAACAGAGCCTATCACCATTTGTTCGGAAGATGCTACAAGTGAGCTTTGATTTTCTACCCCATTTTTACAACCGCAAAAGCCGGAAATAAACAACGCAAAAACAAGGAGAACTGCAAATCCTTTTCTTTTCATAATTAAGCGGCGCCCTTTCTCATAAATTAAGGCTTGTCTAATCTATATGTATTGTAAAAAAAGAATAATTATACCCACAATAATACATGTTACATTATAACATATATCATTCCTTTTTTCTACCCTAATTCTGCATTTTTTACATTTCCAAATAAAACAAAAAAGAGAGGTTGTCTATTACCTCTCTTTTTGCTGATTTTTTAGGAAATAACAAATTTGCCCTCTGAAAAGGTGCAGACAACTTTTTGTCCCTCTTTTAGGGTTCCGCCAAGTATCTGTTCGGAAATAAGATCCTCAATTTGAGAAGTAATTGCTCTGCGAAGCGGACGAGCACCATAAACAGGATCAAAGCCTTTATCTGCAATGGCATTTACTGCATCATCGGTAAAGGAAATTTCAATTCCGAGAGCTTTTGTTCGTTCAGTTACATTTTTCAGCATATTGCGGGCAATTTCACGAATATTTTCGGAACTTAATTTATGAAAAACAATAATATCATCTACCCTGTTTAAAAACTCGGGACGGAATGTTTTCTTAAGTTCTGAAAGAACACTCTCGCGAACTTTTTCTTCATCTGCCGCTGCACGATCATCTGCTGAAAAGCCAAGTGACTTTACATTCTCAGTTATCATTCGTGCTCCTACATTGGAAGTCATAATAATAACCGCATTTTTAAAGTTAACCTTTCTACCATGTGAATCGGTGAGTTGACCGTCATCTAAAATTTGCAGAAGGATATTAAAAATATCGGGATGCGCTTTTTCTATCTCATCAAAGAGAACCACTGAATAAGGATTTCTCCTTATCTTTTCGGTAAGCTGTCCGCCCTCATCAAAGCCTACATATCCCGGAGGAGAGCCGACAAGACGAGAAACGGTGTGTTTTTCCATATATTCCGACATGTCAAGACGGATCATGGCATTCTCGTCACCGAAAAGCCCTTCCGCAAGTGCCTTACACAGCTCGGTTTTGCCAACACCGGTGGGTCCGAGAAAAATAAACGAACCAATAGGGCGGCGAGGGTCCTTTAATCCTACCCTACTTCTGCGTACTGCTTTTGCAATCGCAGAGACAGCATCATCCTGCCCGATGACACGCTGATGTAATGTCTCCTCAATTTTTAAAAGTCGCTCACTTTCCTCGCGGCTTAACTGTGCAACGGGGATACCTGTTGACTGTGCAACGATTTGTGCCACATCATCTACAGTAACCTCGGTTTTAGCTTTTTGACTGTCATCTTTCCAATTTTGCTTGGCATTTTCAACTTTTGTGCGAATTTCGTTTTCCTCATCACGAAGTTTGGCAGCCCGCTCATAATCCTGTGTATTAACAGCCTCTTCCTTTTCCTGTGAAAGAGTTTTAAGCTGATCTTCAAGTTCTTTTAAATCAGGCGGAGCTGTAAAGTTTTTTATCTTTACTCTTGATGCAGCTTCATCAATAAGGTCAATTGCCTTATCAGGGAGAAAACGGTCATTAATATAGCGGGCTGAAAGCTTTACAGCTGCTTTAATAGCATCATCGGTTATCTTAATTTTGTGGTGAGCCTCGTATTTATCTCGCAAACCAAATAAAATTTCAGTTGCTTCTTGCTGAGAAGGCTCATCAACCATTACAGGCTGAAATCTGCGTTCCAGTGCAGCATCTTTCTCAATATGTTTGCGATACTCATTAATTGTTGTTGCTCCAATTAACTGAATTTCTCCGCGGGAAAGCGACGGTTTTAAAATATTGGCAGCATCAACAGCGCCCTCTGCAGCACCCGCTCCGATAAGGGTGTGAATTTCGTCAATAAAAAGAATTATATTTCCTGCTTTTTTCACATCAGCGAGAACATTCTTTATTCTATCCTCGAAATCTCCGCGATATTTTGTTCCTGCAAGCATTCCGGTCAAGTCAAGAGTCACCACTCTTTTATCCTTTAATATTTCAGGAACTTCACCGCAAATTATTTTCTGTGCAAGCCCCTCTGCTATTGCGGTTTTACCTACACCGGGTTCACCGATCAGGCAAGGATTATTTTTTGTACGGCGGGACAGGATTTGAATAACGCGTTCAATTTCGGTTTCTCTGCCGATAACAGGGTCTAGCTCACTGTTTTTGGCAGCTAAAGTGAGGTCACGAGAGTATTCGTCCAATGTTTTGGTGTTGCTTTTCCCCCGCGCTGATGTTTTTGGAAAGGTTTTATGCTCATCCTGTGTTGTTTTTTCGGCACCTACAGATTCCAAACAATCACGGTACAAATCCTCGGCACTCACATTAAAAAGCTCAAGATATTTTACAGCATAGCAATCCTTTTCATCTAAAAGAGCTAAAAGGATGTGCTCTGTACCGACATAACTGTTTCCCATTTTTCTTGCTTCAAGCAATGCAGTTTCCAAAATACGTTTTGTGCGCGGAGTAAAATCTGAAGGGGACAGATTTGTAGGCATTCCCTTTCCCACATCTACCTCAAGCTGCTCGGAAAGTTCCTCAAAACTGAGATCTGCGGAACGCAAAAGCTCAGATGCAGCGGAATCCTCCTCTTTTAATATTCCACCAAGAATATGCTCACTTCCAATATAGGTGTGTCCTAACTCTTGTGCAAAAGCAATTGCTGCATTCAGAGCCTTATTGGCTTTTTGAGTAAATCCGTTAAATACAAACATAATACTTCCTCCTTATTTTACAGGGCGGTAAGTTTCTCCCTGACAAGATCTGCTCGAAGCTCGTCGCGCTTGCGAGCGTTTGGAGTCCCGCCGTATTTCACACAGAGCTGATAGGCTCCGCTTTCAAAAAGAAGAGTGTTTAAGACCTCAATATCTATCTTAAAGACACCGAGAGAAGCACCCAAACGAATGAGCGAAAGCAGTCTTAACAATTCTTCTGTTGACAAGAGTCTTGCCTGCGAAAGCAATCCCCATGCACGGAAAATCTGATCATTTGTAGAAATTGTATCATTTTCATATGTTTTTTTGCGCAGATTTTCCTCCTGATGAATAACCTGATTTACAATACTCATGAGATTATCGATCGCATTCTGCTCGGAAATTCCCAGTGTTACCTGATTGGATATTTGGTAAAGTGCTCCCTGTGCAGATGTGCCTTCACCCATAGAACCACGGACAGTCATGCCAAGCTTTGAGACAGTATTTGCCAGGTTTTCTATCATTCTTCCCGATTCCATCATAGGCAAGTGCAGCATAACGGAAGCACGAAGCCCTGTTCCGAGATTGGTGGGACATTGGGTAAGATACCCCAGCGTTTCATCAAATGCATAACTTAATTTTGCATCTAAAATACTATCTATTTCTGTTGCAAGCTTTAAACATACGGGAAGATCAGAGCCTGCAGCAAGCACCTGAATGCGAATGTGGTCTTCTTCATTTACAAGGACTGCAATACTCTCGTCCTCGGAAAGAAACAGTACTCTTCCCTGCCTGTTTTTTGCAAATTGCGGACTGATGATGCGGCGTTCAGCCATAGCATTAGCCTCAATATCACTAAGTTTCTCCATATCAATTTTTGTAAGAGAAATATCTTTACCAATCTTAGCATTACAAAGCGCTTTTTCAACACGAGAAACCACATTATGCCTTTGTTCCTCTGTCATTCTATCGGGAAAAGGAACATCGGAGAGATTTCTTGCAAGTCTAATCCTTGTGCTGACAACAATAGCACGGTCACTGGTATTATTATCTGTTTCAAACCATTTTTTCATATCTGTTCGTCCTCCGCTTATATCAAAGGGTTTTGCGCAGCTCGTTAAGAGCATCTCTCAAATCCGCAGCTTTCTCAAATTCCTGTGCATCAATTGCCTTTTTCAACTCATTTTCAAGCTCAGTGATTTTGTTTTTTAGTGAGAGTTTATCTGCAGCAGATGCGGGAACTCTTCCGTTATGAACCGTTTTTCCATGAATTCGCTGGATAAAAGGCATAAGCTGTGAACGGAACGTTTCATAACATTTTCCGCAACCTGCGTTTCCGGTTTTACGAATAGCACTTAACGAAGTTCCGCACATGGGACAGTGCTCGGTAGGATTAGAAAGAAGATTTTCGGAGAGAAAATCCTGTCCGAAAATAGAACCGAGCATAGCGTCAATTCCAAAACCAAAATCGGAAAACAGTTTTCCATATTCATTTTCAAATTTTCCGCTAATCTCAGCAGCACATTTTTCGCAAAGATGCAGCTCGCTTTGCACACCATTGATATTTTGTCTGATATGAGTTATCGCTTCATTTTGTTTACATTTTTCACACAACATAAAATTACCTCCTAAACTCGTTAAACTGCCATAAGCAGTGCGTTCTTAAAAATATCCGCTCTAACATAATCGCGCTTTTCACTTTCTATTTGCTTTAAAGCATTATCGGAAATTGCTGCAAGAACAATACCCGCCGCTTTGCGCTCGATAAGTTCCTGATAACACAAATTGATTAGGATTGATCTTGCACTGTAATAATCAATGCTGTTTCCCAGCGAATGAATAATATGCATGATCTGGCTCTTTTTGTCATTACATACGCGGGTTATCTTAATATATCCCCCGCCACCTCTGCGACTCTCTACCACATATCCCTGCTGCGGAGTAAATCGAGAGGTTAAAACATAGTTTATCTGACTGGGAACACACCCCAGCTGAGCAGCAAAATCGTTTCTTTTTATTTCAGCTATTCCGTTTTGCTCCTCTAATAATGAGAGAATCTCTCTTGCAATTATTTCGCTTATCTTCAAAGTTTATCATCCTTTTTTAGACTTTCTTTTACC
>JAZQMT010000119.1:0-1648 GCA_045543635.1 Oscillospiraceae bacterium
TTGCCTGCCTTTATGTGCTTTCTATTATCTGTATCACCTTGCATACACAGCTCATGGCTTATATGACACAGGGCTTTTTGTGTAAAATGCGCCGCAGCATGTTTGACGGAATGCAAAATCTGCCTATTCGGTATTTTGACACTCACAAGCATGGCGACATTATGAGCTATTATACCAATGATATAGATACCCTGCGTCAGCTTGTTTCGCAAGCGATTCCCGCGCTGCTGCAATCAGGCGTTATCGTTTTAAGTGTTTTTTGTATCATGCTGTATTTCAGCGTTTGGATGACACTGCTACTCATGATCGGTGTTGTGTTTATGCTATTTGTCTCTAAAAAGATTGGCGGAGGTTCAGCCAAATATTTTATTCGTCAGCAGAAATCCATGGGCAAATCTGAAGGGTTTATTCAGGAAATGATGAACGGACAAAAGGTTATTAAGGTTTTTTGCCATGAGGATGAATGTCAGCGGGATTTTGACAAAATAAACGAACAACTTTATGAGGATAGCTTTAGGGCGCACGCCTACGCAAACTGTCTCGGACCGATTATTATGAATATCGGCAATATTATGTATGTTATCGTAGCCATGGTGGGCGGATTGTTCCTGCTTTCAGGGCTTCCTAATTTAAGCCTTTCGGGAATGGCATTCGGTATCAGCATTTTGGTTCCGTTTCTCAATATGACCAAGCAGTTTACAGGAAATATCAATCAGGTCTCTCAGCAGATAAATGCTATTGTTATGGGTATGGCAGGCGCAGAGCGCATTTTTGGACTTATGGATGAAAAGCCGGAAACTGATGACGGATATGTTACTTTGGTCAATGCAACACTTGATGAAAACGGAAATCTTACCGAAACAGATAAACGCAGTGGAAAATGGGCATGGAAACACCCGCATGGTGACGGTACTGTAACATACACCCAGCTCTCGGGCGATGTTCGCCTTGAAAATGTCGATTTTGGCTATGAGGAGGGCAAGGATGTTCTTCATGATGTAAGTGTTTATGCACAGCCGGGTCAAAAGATTGCATTTGTTGGAGCAACCGGAGCGGGCAAAACAACGGTTACCAATCTTATTAACCGTTTTTATGACATTGCGGATGGTAAGATAAGATATGACGGAATAAATATAAACAAAATAAAGAAATCCGATCTGCGCCGCTCCCTTGGTATCGTCCTGCAGGAGACCAACCTGTTTACAGGCAGCGTTATGGATAATATCCGTTATGGCAGACTTGATGCCACCGATGAAGAATGTAAACGCGCAGCAGAGCTTGCGGGAGCTGATGATTTTATCAGCCGACTGCCCGAGGGGTATGACACCGAGCTTTCCAATAACGGCGCTAACCTTTCGCAAGGTCAGCGGCAGCTTATTGCTATCGCTAGAGCCGCTGTTGCCGATCCGCCGGTTATGATCCTCGATGAAGCCACCTCTTCTATTGATACGCGCACCGAGGCTATTGTTCAGCGTGGAATGGATAAACTTATGGAGGGCAGAACGGTGTTTGTTATTGCACACCGCCTTTCTACCGTTATGAATTCCGATGTTATTATGGTGCTTGACCATGGCAAAATTATCGAACGCGGAAATCATGAAAAACTCATTGCCGAAAAAGGCACATATTTTAAGCTTTACACAGGCGC
>JAZQMT010000120.1:0-14693 GCA_045543635.1 Oscillospiraceae bacterium
ATAATGCTGATATATATTTAATAAATGCTTTACGTTCCATTGGTTGCAACCTTTTCAAGATTAGTTTTGCTCTCTTTTTTACTAACTAGTATATCACAAAATGCACACAAATAACAATAGCTTTTGGTATTTGTTTACAAAAAAAATAAACCCCTGCAACTTGCAGGGGTTCGATTTTACTGCTCGACGGCGTAAACGCAAACTCTCTTGCGGTCACGACCGACTCTTTCAAACTTGACCTTGCCGTCAATCTTGGCAAACAAGGTGTCGTCCGATCCGATTCCGACGTTCTCGCCGGGATGGATGTGCGTTCCTCTCTGGCGAACGAGAATGTTTCCGGCAAGAACAAACTGACCGTCAGCTCTCTTAACGCCGAGGCGCTTGGATTCGGAATCACGACCGTTCTTGGTCGAACCGACTCCCTTTTTATGAGCGAAGAATTGAAGATTTAAGCGAATCATTGTTACACCTCCGTAACCGTAATATGAATTGTGCCGCTGTATTCTTCCTCAATTAGTTCAAGCTGAAGCTTTAAAGCATTAAGGAAAAATTCGGCTGTCTGATTTCTTTCTGCAAGGTTTAAAACAATCTCGTTTTCTGAGACTTTAACATCAGCGGGAATACAGGCACATTCTGTAATTCCGTTTATAACCGTCATGACCGCAGAGGTCACGCCGGCACAAACAATGTCCGTTCCGCTCTCGGAATATCCCGCATGCCCTTTGATACAAAAGGCAGTGTAAAAATCCTTGCTTCTGAAAAATTTTGCTTGTATCATGCGTGTAAATTAAGCGTTGATGGCTTCGATCTGAACCTTGGTGTAAGGTTGTCTATGACCGAGCTTACGCTTGCTGTCCTTCTTAGGCTTGTAGGTCAAAACAGTAATCTTCTTCGCCTTGCCGTTTTTGAGGACCTTTGCGGTTACAGTTGCACCCTTAACATAGGGAGCTCCAATGCTGGCTTTACCTTCGTTCTCAAGGACAATAACCTTGTCGAAAGTAACAACATCGTCCGTGTTAACATTGAGCTTTTCGATGAAAACAACATCACCCTGCTCAACGCGGTACTGCTTTCCGCCGGTTTCGATAATCGCGTACATTCTGGGCACCTGCCTCTGCTGTAATCTCGCTGTTTAAGGCGACGGAAAAACCCGTGCTTCATTTGGGCATAATACACCCTGCCTCAACCATGCGGCTTAAATATAATATCACATCCATCGCTGCTTGTCAAGAAAAACTGACAAATTATTTTCCGTTTTTCCAGCGCTCAAAGAGCTCTACTATTGCAAACTTTGCCTCGTACTTCGGCTTTGTAATGGTCTCTATCTCACTTTCGCTGAAAACATCATCCATCGAAGCATTTTCCTGTGCCGCAGGGATGCACAGAGCGGGAAAGAGAACACACCACCAGTTTTTGCCCTCAGCCGCACCGATTTCAAGCCGAAGTGCCTGGTATTTTCCTGCCGGCATAGTAACTTCATCGTATTTTCGTGTTTCAAAATACATTTCGCAAATGGATGCCTTTACATCATAAAAGTAGCCTTGTTTTTCGATTTCTTCTTTTGCGATGCGCTCAATTTCAGGGAGACTTTTCTCCGCTTTTTCTATTGCACCTTTTAAAGTTAATGTGCTGTCAAAAAGCTCACCCGAATGTTCTAAAATTGCGTCGCGTACTGAAAGTTTTAATGCTTGATCCTCTTGCGAATTCGAGTTTGCAAGAATGTGAAGCCGCAAAACCTCACTGCGTACATTTTCACAACTGCTTGCAAAAGCTGAAAAGCTGCTTACAATAATTGATAAGATAAGTCCTGTTAAAATAGCAAATTCTGTTCGTTTCATCGTTTTTTGTCCTTTCTTTTTTGTCTTGCAGGTATGATTGACTTAAAAAAATGAAACTATTCAAAGAATATAAATATTTTATATTTTGTTTGACGAATGGATAATTCAGATGTATAATATATGTGTTAGCATAAACTAACTTGAGCGGAAGTGAGAAAATGAAATCTTATAATGTAACAGGAATGAGTTGCGCTGCTTGCAGTGCAAGGGTAGAAAAAGCAGTCTTAAGTCTAGAAGGAGTTGTTTCCTGCAGCGTGAATTTGCTTACAAATTCAATGGTTGTTGAGGGAGACGCCTTGCCGCAAGATGTTATAACCGCTGTTGAAAATGCGGGTTACGGTGCACAGGAGAAGGGAATACAAGACACCTCTAATAGTAGTAAATCCAAGCAACAGCTTTCAGATGAAGAAAGTGCTCAATTCATTTTCAGGTTGTGCACTTCGCTTGTTTTTCTTGTGATTTTAATGTATCTTTCGATGGGGAATAATATGTGGGGGCTGCCGCTGCCTCGTTTCCTTTCACAAAATGCTTTGGCGCAGGGAATGCTGCAAATGCAACTTGCCGCTATTGTTATGATTATCAATCAAAAATTCTTTATAAACGGCTTTAAAGGTATGTTGCATGGTGCACCGAATATGGATACATTGGTTGCGCTGGGCTCGGGTGCGTCATTTGTGTATAGTACATGGCAGGTGTTTTCTATGTCTGCAAAGATTATCGCAGGGCAAATAACTGCCGCAGAACATATGCTGCACGGTCTTTACTTTGAGTCTGCCGCCATGATATTAACACTTATCACAGTGGGTAAGCTCTTAGAGGCACGCTCTAAGGGAAAAACAACAGATGCTATTCGTAAGCTAATGGATCTTTCACCAAAAACTGCCCTTGTTTTAAGGGACGGAAAAGAGATTTCCATTCCTATTGATAAGCTGAGAATAGGAGATGTGTTTATAGTTAAAGCAGGATCTAATATCCCGGCAGACGGAATTGTTTTAAAAGGTTGCTGTGTTGTTGATGAGTCGGCACTCACAGGAGAAAGCCTTCCCGTAGAGAAAAGTGAGGGCGATAGAGTTTCTGCTGCAACAGTCAACCGTTCCGGATATATCGAATGTCGTGCCGAGCAGGTTGGTGAAAATACCACACTTTCTCAAATTATTAAAATGGTGGAGGATGCAGCTGCAACCAAAGCCCCTATTGCTAAAATTGCCGATAAGGTTTCAGGTGTGTTTGTTCCTGTTGTTATAGCTATCGCGATAGTAACCGGTATCATCTGGTTGCTTTGCGGCAGAGAAGTAGGTTATGCTCTTGCAAGAGCAGTTTCGGTTCTGGTTATCAGCTGTCCTTGTGCTCTGGGGCTTGCAACTCCCGTTGCGATTATGGTGGGTAGCGGTGTCGGTGCCAAAAACGGAATTCTTTTTAAAACAGCTGCTGCACTTGAAAGTGCCGGTAGAACACAAATAGTTGTGTTGGATAAAACAGGAACTGTCACCAAAGGAAATGCACAGGTCACGGATGTTATTTGCGCAGAGGGTGTTTCGGAAAATGAGCTTGTTTCTATGGCATATGCACTTGAAAAGAAAAGTGAGCACCCCCTTGGAAAAGCTGTCGTTTCGTTTGCCGAGAAAAAGGAAATGCAGCTTTTAGAGGTAGTAAAAGCACAGATAGAGTCAGGTAAAGGCTTGTCTGCCATATGTAAAGGCGAAAAGCTTGTCGGAGGAAACCTTGCGTTTGTAGGCGGTGTGGCAGAGCCGATGCAGAAACATGCAGCTACACTCGCCGATGAGGGTAAAACCCCGCTTTATTTTGCACTCGGACAAAAACTTCTCGGCATTATTGCTGTTGCAGATGCAATAAAAGAGGATAGCTATGAGGCTGTATCAGAGCTTCAGAAAATGGGACTAGGTGTTGTAATGCTAACGGGCGATAATGAACGAACGGCACGTGCAGTCGCAAAACAGGCGGGCATAACAGAAGTGGTTTCGGGCGTCCTTCCGGATGGTAAACAGCAAACCATAAGAGATTTGCAAAACAGCGGTAAGGTTGCAATGGTTGGAGATGGAATTAATGATGCTCCTGCGCTTACTGCTGCCGATACCGGTATTGCCATAGGAGCGGGCACGGATATAGCCATTGATTCGGCTGATATTGTTCTTACGAATAGCCGTCTTTCCGACGTAGTAACAGCAGTTCAACTCAGCCGAAAAACACTTCAAAACATTCGCCAAAATTTGTTCTGGGCTTTTTTGTATAATGTAATCGGAATTCCGCTTGCAGCAGGTATTTGGATACCGTTGTTTGGCTGGGAATTAAGCCCTATGTTCGGCGCTGCTGCTATGAGTCTTTCAAGTTTTTGTGTTGTAACCAATGCACTTCGCTTAAATTTCTTTAAATCAAAGAAACACAAAAAAGAAAAGGAGAAAAAGCAAATGAAAAAAACAATGAAAATTGAAGGTATGATGTGCCCACATTGCTCCGGAAGAGTAAAAAAGGCATTGGAGGAGCTTTCACAGGTGATTTCGGCAGAGGTTAGCCACGAGAACGGAACTGCTGTTGTAACGCTTTCGGGCGAAATAGAAAATATAGAGCTTAAAAAAATTGTTGAGGATTGCGGTTACGCCGTCACTTCCATTGAATAAAAAAGCGCTGCCGAAACCTTTGCTTCGGCGGCGCCTTTTTATTTTATAAAACCTTTTTCAGTAAGCAGCTTTTTTGCATAAAATGTGTGAATGGTATATTCGTTCAAATTGCGGTTTTTGATGCTTTCGGCACGAGAACTGAGAAAATTTGAAGCGCTCACGTAAACTTCATAATCGGGGTCGTCTAAAAGCGGGATTATAAATGAAACGGCGCTGTCATCAAGTTTGTACATTGCATAAATATCAACCGATTCAAGCTTTTTATTTTGATAGGCTGACACATTATATCCCGCCACAATGGCATCTACATTTGAAAAAATAAGAACTGCAGATAAAATAACCGCGGCTGTGACAGCAGGCGTTGTAATTTTGAATTTTGGGAAAATCTGTTTTAAGAGCAGCAGTAAGAACAAAATTCCAAGTAAAACCATAAACCAAGATGTCATAACGCGCTTTTGTGTAAGGCCAAATTCATTTATGTATAAAAACATCTTTGCAATATCTATAGCAATAATAGCTTCGGTGAAAATGCAGAGCGTGACTTTTAAAGTGCGTAGAATACGGGTTTCTTTGCCATCAAGCCGCTTTGTAAAAATGCTCATAAAACAGATAACAGCAAAATTGATAACACATACAGCACAAAGCTCAAAAAATCCACGCCTTGCATATTGTGCATAAGAAAAATTGTTTGGAAGCATTTTCTGCAGGGCGGAAACAAAATAAATAAGCTGCGAAGCAAAAAAGAAAAGATAAACGAAAAGCAAAGGGATAACTGCACCGTAAACCGTTATGCGAGGGATAATTTTCACTTTTTCTGCAGTGGTGTCTGCTTTTTCAGCAGTAAGAATTTCGGGTACAGGGTGTTTTGCGTTTCCGTAAATCATTCCGAAAAAATACATAGCAACGGGTGTGCCGATAAATAAACAGAATAAGGAAAAAGCAATTTCACCTAAATCAAATTTGAAAATTTTACTTAATGCTATTGAAAATGCAATGTCCGATGAAAGCAGAGTGGTTACAATACAAACAGGTATTATTGCAATTAAAAGCCCGATAATTATGCTTCCGCCGGATTTTTGTTCTTTTTGTTTTTCTGTTTTTTTTAAGAGCGCGCTCCATAAGCTTTCCAGATTACATAATGGAATAACAAAAACGCTCTTTAATATATCAAAGAAAAAATAATCGCCTTGATGATTTGAAATTCCGTTACCGCAGGCACGGTAATAAACATAAACTGTGCCTAATATAAAAGCTATATAATTAAAAACCAATGCAAAGGGTGAAGCTGTCAGGCAAAAACCTGCTGCAAAAATAAGCGTTACACAAAATGCGATAATTGTTTTAAGATCGGGCTTTGGTTTGTGCGAAAGGATAAAATAAATCGTTTGTGCGATAAGAAGGAGAACTCCGACCGCAGTAACACCTATGCCAACCCCGCCGAAAAGACACCAACGTATAAAAAAATATCCTAAAACAAAACAGACAGGAACAAAAATCTTATCAATTTTAGAGAAATCTTTATTTGTCATACTGATTGCTCCTTTCAATAGCGATTATATCACCCGGTTCACAGTCGAGCTCCCGACAAATTGCTTCTAATGTAGAAAACCTTATAGCTTTTGCTTTGTTGTTCTTAAGGATAGAAAGATTGGCAAGCGTTATGCCAACCCGCTCGGCAAGCTCTGAAAGAGATATTTTGCGCTTAGCCATCATTACATCTAAATCAATTCTTATTCCCATTTAATCACCTCAAACTGTCAGGTCATTTTCCTGTTTTAATGCGGTGGCTTGCTCTATGACATTTTTAACAACACGAACCATAAGGCCTAAAAATGCAGTCAAAAAGGAAACTATAAAGAAAACAATAAAATTAAATCCAAGAACAAAAAACAACGGTGAAACTCCTATGCAACACCAGGAAATGCCGCGAATTATTGAAACGCTCGAATCGGTAAAAACCTGTTCTGCTATCACATTATGTATCAGCCGTATCATAAGAATACAGGTTGTTATTCCTAAAAAACAGGCGGGGTAAAGAAAGAAAAGGGAAGATAGGTAATAATCTGCTTTGCTATCAAAGAGCGAGACTATAAATTTCCAAACCCACGGAAGTGATATAGTCAGTGCAGTCATTGCAGCAAGCATTATATAGCAGAGAACCAATGTGATTTTTGAGGAAAGAGTTTTGTTGATTTTAAGCATAATTGCCCTCCTTAAAAATGGAACATATTTCCTTCTTTAAAAACATTATATCAGCATAATTTTTGATTGTCAATAATTTTTTATTGTTTTTCGATAAAATTTTATTGAAATATAATTATAAAAACTCCCCACCATAAGAAATGCTCTTATAGCAGGGAGTTTTAATTCAGGAAATTATTTATTGATCTTCGGTTTTAATGCCGATCCAGAGATCCTGAACATAGGTGTTGATTTCGGAGGGCAGATGAATGAAGGATTCGCATTTTTTAAGATAAGATTCATCGGGGTACATGATTTTGTTATTTTTGATTTCATCTTCCAAAAGCTCATAGGCTGCACTGTTGGGGGTGCAGTAGCCTGTGGCGTCACTGTTTGCAAGTGCGATCTCGGCTTCTAAAAGGAAGTTGATATATTTTTCGGCATTTTCCTTATTCTTGCTTCCTTTAGGAATACATACAGCATCAACAAAACGGTTGGTTCCCTCTTCAGGATAGGCAAAGGCGAGGTCGTTATTATCTTCCATCATAACAAGAGCATCACCCGCATAATAGGTAGCTAGCGCAGCATCACCATTTATCATTTTGTCATAAATTTCGTCCATATAATAGCCCTGAACGACCTTTTTCTGCTCTGAAAGCTTGTCGGCAGCAGCTTTGATTTCAGTCTTGTCGGTGGTGTTCTGGGAATACCCGAGCATGGTTTGGGCGATAGCGAAAGCATCACGGCTGTTGTTAAACATTAAAACATTATCGGTGTATTTTTCATCCCAGAGAATATTCCAGCTCTTAACTTCTTCTTTCACAATGCTCTTGTTGTAGATAATTCCGACAGTCCCCCAAGCATAAGGAACAGAATATTCATTGGTAGGGTCATAATCGGGGTTTTTAAAGGAGTCCATAATATTGGTCTTAAAGAGCGGAATGTTGTCAAAGTTTAATTTTTCAACAAGTTCCTCCTCAATGAGGCGGGCAACCATGTAATCAGAAGGAATAATAATATCGTAATCCGCGCCGCCGTTTTTGAGTTTAGCGTACATGCCTTCGTTGGATTCATAGGTGCGATATTTAACCTTGATGTTGTATTTTTCTTCAAACATCTCGTTAATGTCAACAGTGCCGTTGGAGCCTTCTGCCATATAAGGGCCGCCCCAGTTATAAACAATGATTTCACCGTCATACTGCTTTCCGCAGCCGGGAAGCGCAGTTAGAGAGAGAATAACAAAAACAGAGAGAATTACAGAAACAAATTTTTTCATAGCAGATCCTTTCGTAAAGAAATTTTAATGGCTTATTTCCGCTTTTTCTTTGCGGATAGCGGTAATGTTTGAAATTAAGAGAATGATAAGCACTGCTAAAAACAGGAGAGCCGACAGTGCATTGAGCGAGGGAGGAACCTGTTTTTTCAGCATGCTGAAAATGGTAACGGGCAGAGTTTGAAAATCGCTACCGCTTGTAAAATAGCTGATAAGAAAATCATCGAGAGAAAGGGTTATGGCAATCAGGAACCCTGAAAAAATTCCCGGCATGATCTCCGGAATGATAACCTTGAAAAATGCCTGCCTTGGTGTGCAGCCTAAATCAAGCGCTGCTTCAAAGATGTTGTTGTTTACTTGATAGAGCTTTGGAAGCACATTCAGTATAACATAGGGTAGATTGAAGGTTATATGCGCGATAAGCACGGAATAAAACCCTTGCTGAATATTAAATATTGAGGATATGAAAACGAACAGCAGCATCATGGATATGCCGGTAACTACCTCGGGATTGACCATCGGCAGATTGGTAACCGACATAATAACATTTCGGCTGCGCTTTTTCATGCTGTATATGCCGATAGCAGCCATAGTTCCTATCAAGGTGGCAATAACAGAGGATATAAGAGCTAAAACAAGGGTGTTTATAAGCGAGGTCATGATAAGCTCGTTTTCAAAAAGCTCCCGATACCAACGGAGTGAAAATCCCGTAAAATGTGATTTGCTCTTAGAATCGTTAAAGGAAAAAACGATAAGAACAAATATCGGCGCATATAGAAAAATGTAGACAAGCGCAAGATAAATTTTAGAGAAGGCTTTTTTCATCATAGCATAACCTCCTCACTGTCTCTGTTCATAAATGCCATACATATAAGAATGATAAGCATAAGGACCAAAGAAAGCATGGAACCGATGTGGAAATTCGGCTCTCCGCCCATGAAATAGGTGTCAATAAGATCACCGATCAGCATGTTTTTTGCGCCGCCCAATTTTTGTGAGATAACAAATGTGGATGCGGCCGGAACAAAAACCATGGTAATTCCGTTAACAATTCCGGGAACACTTAAGGGAAGAAGCACCCTGCGAAATACCTTCGGCATATTGCAACCGAGATCACGCGCTGCTTCAATAAGACTGTTGTCTATTTTAGCCATGATGTTGTAAAGCGGAATGATCATAAAGGGAAGGAAATTGTAAACCATACCGACAACAACCGCACCTTCGGTGTTGATCATTTTAAGCGGCTCGGTAATGCCCAGTAAATTGAAAATGCCGAGAGCTTCAAGCGTATTGTTGATAATTCCGTTTCGCTCTAAAAGCGTCATCCATGCGTATGTGCGTAAAAGAAAATTCATCCACATCGGCAGCATGATAAGCATAACCAGCGTGCGCTGTGTAATCCATTTGCAGCGGGAAATGATGTAAGCCATCGGATAACCGACAAGCAGACAAATAACGGTTGCAATAAACGCAAGCTTTAGGGAGCGGGCGAAAACACCCCAGTATTTGCCGATTTGTGAGACCCATTGGAGTGTAAACACTCCCGAATCATTTGTGAATGCAAAATAAAGCACAAAACAAAGCGGAACAACGATGAAAATGAGCGACCAAACAATGTGCGGGATTGCAAGTGCCCTATTCTTCATCATTCTCCACCTCCTCTAAAGAGATGGGAGTGATCTCGATTTTGTCAAAATCAAATTTAATGCCTATATCGGTGGCAACCTGTTCGTCAAGCTGCGAGTGGATAAGCCACTGACGCTCCGCCATCCAAACGATAAGCTCATTGTGCCGCCCTTTGTAAACCAGCGATTCTAAATATGCTTTGGAATCGGCAATGTCCTCCGAAACAACCTCAATATCAGAGGGAGCAATAGTAAGCGAAACGCGGGTGCCTTCAGGCAGATTTAAATTTTCGCGCACAAAAGAAAAGTCGCAGAATGTAACGGTGTCTGTGTCCGAAACAAGACCTTCCACAACATTTTTGTCATCGGCAAATAATCTTTGCATGATGTGAATATCGGCGGGATCAAAGCTGATTCCAACCTGGTCGCCAACCTCTTGTGCAATAGTGGAGTGGACGATATAGTGATGCCCTTTGCAGTCCACCGAAATTTCGTAGTGCACTCCTTTGAAAACAACCGACTCAACAGTTCCGGTCATCATCCCCATGATAACAGGGGAGAGCTTTATGTCCTCGGGGCGAATGACAACATCAACGGGCTGCATCGGTGCAAACCCTTTGTCGACGCAGGTAAAGTCATGCCCCTGAAAACGTACAAGAAAATCCTTTACCATAACAGCATCTATAATATTGCTTTCGCCGATAAAGTCGGCAACGAAAGCATTTTTAGGTTCATTGTAAATATCCTGCGGAGTTCCGACCTGCTGGATAACACCGTCCTTCATAACAACAACGGTGTCCGACATGGTCAGAGCTTCCTCCTGATCATGTGTAACATAAATAAAGGTGATGTCAAGGCTTTGCTGAATTTTCTTCAGCTCAAGCTGCATCTCCTTGCGAAGCTTTAAATCGAGCGCGCCGAGCGGCTCGTCAAGTAAAAGTACCTTGGGGTAGTTTACAAGTGCACGCGCAATAGCAACACGCTGCTGCTGCCCACCCGAAAGCTGATTTACGCGCCGTTTGTCAAAGCCTTTTAGGTTTACAAGCTCGAGCATTTTTGCGACGCGTTTTTTTATCTCGTCAGCAGGCAGTTTTTTTACTTTCAGCCCAAAAGCGACATTTTCAAAAACATTTAGATGCGGAAATAGGGCATATTTCTGAAAAACGGTGTTTACATTTCGCCTGTTAGGCGGAAGCTCTCCGCAATCCTTTCCGTCAAAATAAACCTTTCCGCTTTTGGCGTTCATAAATCCGCCGATAATGCGCAGCGTAGTGGTTTTGCCGCAGCCCGAGGGACCAAGCAGCGTAACAAATTCTTTGTCGCGAATGGACAGATTTATTCCGTCCAGAACCCGCTCTCCGTCGTATTCAAAAACGACATCCTCTAAACGAATGATAGGGGTATCTCCCATTTTGCATCCTCCCTTTGCGGTTTTTAACCGACGATAGTGTTTACCGCGGTCTTTGATTAGCTGTTTGCGCCTATGTGGTTTCGGATAACGGCGCATTTCTCCTGCTAACCCATAGCCTTTTCGTTACCGCACCCCGCAAAAGGATTTTTATTTCACTCGAAAATCAAGCAAACAACGGAACATGAAAACTATGGTGCACTTGTTTTTGCATATAGATACAAAATAACATTATAAATATAGTGATAAACGGCAAAAAAGTCAATATGTTTTGCGAAATTTCTAAATTTTTTTGTTGAAATCGGAAAGAAATCCGAAAATTTAATAAAATTCTCTGAAATTCTCGCTGTAACTTCGAAATCCTCTGTCATTCGCAGCAAAAAGGGCAGGTTATAAACCTGCCCTTTTTTAAGGTTTTGAGATCTCACAAAGTGCGGATGCAACCTCGGCATCACAGCCGTTTTTGGAAATGTCCCCAAGAGAAAGCATACCGCATAAATTGCCGCCGTCCATTACAGGTACACGGCGCACCTGTTGTGCCGCCATGGTTTTTGCCGCATCGGTCACATCCTGTTCGGGATTAGCACAAACGGTGCTTTTGCTCATACATTCGCTGATAGGGCAGGCGTCGGGAGTTTTGTTCTGCGCAATAGCCCGTGTTACAATATCGCGATCGGTGATGACACCCACGATTTGTTCCTCCTGCATAACAGGCAGAATACCGACGTCATACTGCCGCATAAGCTCAGCTGCACGGCTAAGCGGCTCATTTGCCTCAACGGTGATAATGTTTTTGCTCATAATATCCTTGACAAGCATAATAATGGAAAACCTCCTTATCTCTATTTTCCGTTATTATTGTCAGCTTTTCCGTTTATTATGCCGAGATTTCTGATTAGAATTTTTTCACCCTTGTATCCGTAAGCACGCTCAGAAGCTTTATATGCTGTTTCTTGTGTAAGATATGGCATAGGAGAAACATAAAACTCCTCCATATCACTGTATAAGGTATCTTTGTTCATAGGACAGATTAGGCTGCAACCGTCGCACCCCCAAACAAGCCCTCCGCGCCGAATTTTTTCTTTTTGCTCGGCGGAAAGCTCGCCCTTTTTTTGGGTAATGTATGAAATGCAGTTTTCTCGTGAAAGCAAAGCAATTTTGCCGTCTTCATTTTTTGAAAGTGCACCGCCGATGCAGTTTTTTATGCATGCATCGCACCCAAGACAACCCCCCAGCGGTTTACTGTAATTTTCTAAAACCATGTTGGTGACGATTTCGCCGATAAAACAGTAGCTTCCGAATTTCGGATGTATAATTAGCCCGTTTTGCCCAAGATAGCCTAATCCGCTTTGATATGCTGCGGCGACCTCTCGAATTGGAGAATTATCACAAAAAGGCTCAAATTCAGAGGCAGGAAAGGCTTTTTTTAACCGGATACAGGCGCTTTCCAGTTTTTTTAATATAATGCTGTGATAGTCTCGCCCTATGCAGTAAAGCGAGAGATTGCGCTTGCCGGTTTGGGGAATACGGTAGGGAAAGAGCATGGTAATAACGGTTTGGGCATTAACGGGAATTCGCTCTTTGTTTCTTGTAGGCAGCAGCTCTCCTGTGTCACTGAGAGCACAAAATCCGAAAATATTAAGACCGCAAGCGCGTAAAATATTGCTTACTCTTTCTTTCATATCCGCACCTCCATAAAAATATTTATTTAATAGTATACAACATTTAAAAGTTTGTTGCAACTTGAAAAGTTTTGTGATAAAATATAGAAGGAAATAAAGCAAATTGCTTTAAATATATTGCATCGGAGGAATTTTTTATGAAAATGATAATTGCGGTTGTTAACAGTGATGATAGTAATGCTGTTATGCGTGCGCTTACAAAGACAGGTTTTTCGGTAACGAAACTTGCAACTACCGGCGGATTTTTGATGGCAGGAAACACCACTTTCCTTATCGGTGTTGAAGATGCTAAGGTCAATGAAGCAATCGAGATTATTTCTACACATAGTAAAAAGAGAAAACAAGTTATGCCTGCTGCTACGAGTTATGGGGTCGGTATGTATGATCCCATGCCCATTGAGGTAACTGTCGGCGGTGCTACCATCTTTGTTATGGATATTGAACGTTTTGAAAAGGTTTAAAATCTTGTATGTCAGAATTGAAACTGATTGGAAAAGATGAGGCATACCGCAGTATTTTATCACAAGTTACTGCGGGTAAGCTCCCTCACGCTCTTATGATAACCGGCGATAAAGGAATAGGGAAATCGGTTTTTGCCGATGTTGTTTGCAAAATGCTGGTATGTGAGGGCAGTGTTGCGCCTTGTAATAGCTGCAATCCTTGCATAAAAATAGAAAAGGGAATTCACCCTGATATTTTTAAGATCTACCCCGCCGGTAAATCTGAAACTATTGGCGTTAATGAGATTGCACCGATAAAGAAGCAGCTTTTTATTAAACCCAACGATGCGGCATATAAGATATTTATTATCTATCATGCCGAGCGCATGAACAGGTTTGCACAAAATGCAATGCTTAAAATGATAGAAGAGCCGCCTGAGGATAGCTTCTTTTTATTTACCTGTCAAAACAGTCAGGCTTTACTATCTACCGTGCGCTCCCGTGTAAGCCTTGTGCGCCTTGCTCCCGCTCAAATATCTGAGGTAAAAAAGGAAATTGCCCGCCGCTTTCCCGAAAAAGAGGAGAGCGAGCTTGACAGAGCAGCAGCCCTTTCATGCGGAAACATCGGTCTTGCTATTGAACTCTTAAGCACAGGTGAGCTTATCTCCATTTATAATGATGCTTGTGCTGTGGCGAAAGCTACTTGTGATAAAGATAGGGCTGTTTTGTGTTTGGAACTCGGGAAATATGCAAAGAAAAAAGAACAAGCGCTGCGTTTAGTTTCTCTATTAAAGCTCATTTTCCGTGATGTGTGTGCCGCAGTGGCAGGGGATAGGACTTCGCTTAGCGGCTGTTTGGATACTGTTGCTGCTGTTTCTGCTTCTTTAAGCAGCAAAGCAGCACTTGATGCGATAGAGGCTCTGGACGCCTTTTCTTCGGCCGTTTCAGGGAATGCAAATCTTGCCCTTAGCTTGACTGCACTTGAAATTCGCCTTGGCGAAGCCGTTAAAAGATAATTTTGGTAGAGGAAGGATAAATTCATGACAACGGTAATTGGCATCCGTTTTAAAGACGGAGGCAAGGTTTATTATTTTGATCCGAAAGAGTTCAACCCCAAACTCGGGGACTGTGTGATTGTCGAAACTGCTCGCGGTCTCGAGTGTGGTATCGTTGCAATGGAGAAAGGCAATGTTGAGGATTCAGCGGTCGTTTTACCGCTGAAACAAATTGTTCGTGAGGCAACCGATAAGGATATTGCCCAAATGGAAAAAAATCGCGCAAAGGAAAAGCAAGCTTTTGATATTTGCGTTAAAAAAATTCAAGACCATAAACTGGAAATGAAGCTGGTTGATGTTGAAATCACCTTTGATAATAGTAAAATGTTGTTCTATTTCACGGCAGACGGGCGTATAGATTTTCGTGAGCTTGTTAAGGATCTTGCCTCTGTGTTTCGCACAAGGATCGAGCTTCGCCAGATAGGTGTGCGGGATGAATCCAAAATGCTCGGTGGTCTCGGTGTGTGTGGAAGGCCTTTCTGTTGTTCCTCGTTTTTGGGCGAGTTTCAGCCCGTTTCCATTAAAATGGCAAAGGATCAGGGGCTTTCTTTAAAT
>JAZQMT010000121.1:0-3350 GCA_045543635.1 Oscillospiraceae bacterium
AATGTCACTGATTTTGACGATAGGTATACCGTCTACGGCTACTATAAAACGCAGGCGTATTACGGAAATTTAAAGCAGTTTATTGATTTTCTGAAAACCAAAGCCGAATAAAGACAAAGAGCCGAGCTTTTTGTTATTATCTTTATTCTCTAACAGAGCAGTTGCATTTATATAGCAACAATTCCTATACTGACAACGCTTTTCTAATGGAATAAAACAAAAATATACTTGTAAGTTGCAACCATATTTATATCACAAACAAAAATATTTTTCTCAATCTATCTATGGTAACCCTATTGCATATTATGTAAAAACGACTTAGCCTCTTTTTCCCTTGCTTTTCCAGACGGCAATTCCCTATATAATTTGGAGGAAACATCATGAAAAAACTTTTTGTTATCATCTTAATTTTGGCCTTTTCAATATGTTTATTGCTTACTGCTTGTTCAAATCAAGCATTAAACAATAGCAGTATATCTTCAAATAAAGAGTCCTCACTCGCTTCATCAAAATTCAATTCTTCCTTTAACGAACAAGCTTCTTCTGACAAAAATGACTCTCAAGAAGCAACACGTGTTGAAAAAATATTAAAAGATATTGGCTTTGGAGAAAAGGTGAGTCTGCTTTCAGATACATCCTATCGATCAAGGAAAGAAGAGCATAAGCAGTTATTTGCCGTTGGACTTGAGGGAATACCGGAACTTATGAAAAAAATATATGATTCTAAAAGCTATGATTCATATGATAGTTTTTTATTACACGGTATCTATTCACTCCTAAGAATGGATAATTTTAATTTGCTAGCTTTAAAATATCCCATTTCTCTCACTGAAGAGGAGGCTTTTCAAGCTTTTTTATCAGATTCAAGAAAAGATATTCCTGATATTATTGCTTCTAACATGAGCAATCAAGAAAAGGTGTCTGAATTAAGAAAGTATGGTGTGCTGTGTATACCATATTTAACAAAAGACATGATCAACTCCAGCAATGAATATCAGCAGCTATTTGTCTCAATTGGCCTTCATATGGAAGTCGATGAGTGGATGGAACACGTCATTGCTGCTGAAGATGATAATTGGTATAAAAGCAAAGAATTTTTAAAAGGCAGCGATAGTTTTAACTATAAGAGATGGCTAAAAGACAATGAAAAAGATTTAACTGCCCTTAATGAATACATCAATAGCTTTGTTTCATAGTCTTTAAAAGCATTTTCTGAAAACCAGAGCCGAATAAAGACAAAGAGCCGAACGCAGGTTCGGCTCTTTTTTGGTGAAAGCATGCGCATAGTTTATAATCAAAGCAAGCTTTAAAATTACTCCCAATAGGGCAGGGAAATGCCTTTTCCTTGTTTGAGGGCGTTGCGATAGCAGCGGGCAGCAACGGCAATATCCATAATTCCTGCGCCGACAGCATTAAAGTAGATGATTTCATCGTCATTTTCACGGGCGCACTTGCTGCCGTTTAAAATTTCGCCCAGCTCGGCGTGAATGTCGCTGTCAGAGAGAAGCCCATCCTTCCACATGAGTGCAACGGTGCTTATCATGCGGTGCTTAATGTTGTCCCAATAGTCAACAACCAGCTTATCACATCTCTTTATACACTCATAATCAACCTCAAAATCAGCCATATTCATAACAAGGCTTCCCTTTTTAAGCCACTCGCCCTTGATAAAAGGCTCGGTCGCAAGGGTAACGCAGTCGATAATATCACTCTTTCTGACAGCCTCCTCAACATTATCTGTCGGGATAGCAGTAACTTCGGGATATTTTTCCATAGTGGCTTTGGCGAAACGCTCGGCATTTTCCATGCGAATATCATAAACATAAACGGTGCTAATGGTAGGACGCGCGATAAGAGCCGCCTCAAGCTGTGTGGGAGCCTGTGCACCTGCACCGCAAATGGTCATAACAGAGGCATCACTCTTGGCGAGAAATTTAACCGCAACACCGCCCGATGCTCCCGTTCTCATGGTGCTGACAGCAGTTCCGTCGGCAATGCAGAGGGGAAGCTTGGTGTCAGGATCGTTTAATATAATGGTAACGCTTGCGCGCGGCAGTCCCTTTTTATAGTTCATAGGTCCGCTGCCGATCCACTTAATGCCCGCCATATCATATTCGCCGCCGATGTAACCGGGCATAGCGTTTATTCTGCCGAGAACATTTTCGTCCTCAATGGTTTTTCCCCAGCGCATCACGCATTTTCCCGGAGCAATAACATCGCCCTGCTGTGTCAGCATGTAAACACGCTCAACATCGCGGATAACTGCCTGCATATCCGAGGCTCCGAGCTCGTCCATGGCTTTGTTGTTTAAAAATAAAATATCTGCTTTACTCATAATATAAGCTCCCTTTAGTATATTAACTTTTACGTTCATTTTATCAAAAGGGTACTAAACTGTAAAGAATGAGGAAAATTGTAGTTGCTATATCACAGAATATGTAGTAAAATGCAAATAAGGACAAAGAAAAGATAAGGAGAAGGCTTATGGAGCTTTTGCAGCTGCGCTATTTTTTTGAAAGCGCTAAAAACGGAAGTTTTTCAAAAACAGCAAGAACATTTCTGGTTCCAACATCGGCGGTTTCCTCATCAATAAGGCGTCTTGAACAGGAGCTTGGCTGCAAACTGTTTGACCGTTCTTGCAATCGCATTATGTTAAATGATAACGGCAGGCAGTTGCAACAAGCATTGGGCATTGCCCTTTTTGAGATAGACCGTGCTGTAGACACGCTTTGCGCTGCCCATACAGACAGCCGTGAGATAAAAATGCTGGTGCGTGCCATGCGCAGTAAAGTAACCGATTATATTATCGAGTATAAAGCAAAGCACCCACACATCGTATTTAAAACTGTTTTTGATTTTTCAGAAACGAATTTTGAAAATTACGATATTATTATAGATGAAAAAACAGATAAATATTCCGAGTATGAAAGCTTTGAGCTGTGCTGCATGCGTTTGCGCATGCAGGTTGCCAAGGATAGCCCGCTTTGCAATAAAAAGCTTTCTTTAAAACAGCTCGTAAACCAGCCTTTTATATCTATGGATGAGCAAAACAACATGCATAAACTTTTGATAAAGGCATGCAGCCGCGCAGGGTTTCGGCCCAATATCGTTGTGCAAAGCAATGATATTAAATGCTATGAAAAATGGATTGCAGCGGGCATGGGAATCGGCATCGCAAGGGAACATCATGCACAAAATTTTGAAAAAAACGCATTTCTCAATGTTACCGATTTTGATGAGCACTACACCGTTTACGCCTATTATAAAAAACAAGAAAATTACGGGAATATGAAGCGTTTTGTAGATTTTTTAAAACTTAAAAGCGAGTAAAAAGGAGCCCAACAACGGAG
>JAZQMT010000122.1:0-18876 GCA_045543635.1 Oscillospiraceae bacterium
TATTCTCGTCAGCGTGGCAACACTATGGCAACAAAAAATCTGATAGTCCATACTTTATGAATAATACAGATGTATGAGATACCACGAGCTAAACCGCCTATACAAAATTGTTTAGGTTATCTTTTTCGGGAGCGAGTGGGAATAATATCATATGGCTTTGAAGTGGCATGAAATCGTTGATTTCATGCCACTTTCTACTTTTGCTTATTTTATAAGTTTGAATTGTGACAACTTTTTGGCAACAAAAAATAAAGGACAAAATTGCTTTGTTGAATAATACCTGTAGCATAGCCAACAAAAGTATAAATACTATAATGATACCAGAAATGGTTCATTCTACGAAACGCTTGAAAACATGTTTTTGTCCGGATCGCCCTGTTTAGATGTCAAGATACAGTCCAAGCATCGATGACAGAAAAGGCGGTATAGTCTGACCTGCGGACTTTTTGGCTTTACACGGGTATAATTTTAAAATAAAATCGGCTTGAAGCCCCCTGGGCCTCAAGCCAATTTTTTACTTAAATTTTCTGTCATACAGCAGTGCAGCTATGAGGACAACAAAGCAGGAGCCTGCATTGTGCACAAGTGCACCGGTTGTGGGGTTGAGTACACCTAAAACTGAAAGCAACACAGCAATAAAATTTATTAACATTGAGAGGGCAATGCTGAATTTAATGGTTTTTATTGTTGCGTTTGAAAGCTTTTTAAGATAGGGAAGCTTTGATATATCATCGCTCATAAGTGCAATATCTGCTGCTTCAACGGCAATATCACTTCCCATGCTTCCCATAGCAACCGAAACGCTTGCAGCTTTTAGTGCAGGGGCATCATTAACACCATCACCGACCATGCAAATCGTTTTTCCTTGTGATTTGAGTTTTGCAATACTTTGGACCTTTTGTTCAGGTAAAAGCTCGGCACAAATATTTGTTATACCAACCTGTTTTGCGAAAAATTCTGCAGTAAGCCTATTATCGCCTGTAAGCAAAATCGTTTCGGTTTTAATTGATGATAGGATTTCTATTACTTTCTTTGTTTGAGGACGAATCATATCAGAAAGTGCAATAATTCCGATACATTTGCCCTGCTTTGCTACAATAATTGATGCTTTGCCTTGGGAACGAAGAGTTTCAAGAATGTCATAAACATTGTTTTGGATTAAAACGCCGTGCTCTAAAATGAATTTCTCATTACCGCATAGTATTTGTTCGCTGTTTATTTCAGCAAAGATGCCTTTTCCTGTTTCCATTTTGAAATTATCGGATTCGATAAGAGAAAGGGACTTGGCATGTGCACATGCTACAATGGCCTTACCGAGAGGGTGTTCGCTTTTCGCCTCTGCCGAAGCAGTAAGCGTTAAAAGAGTGTCTTTGCTCATGGTGCTGTCAAAGGGAATAATATCACAAACCTCAAGCTTGCCTAAGGTAAGTGTACCTGTTTTGTCAAAAGCAATGGTGTCAACCATGCCCATTTTCTCAAGCGCTTCTCCGGATTTAATAATAACACCGTGTTTTGTTGCCTGTCCGATAGCTGCCATAATTGCTGTTGGCGTTGCTAAAACAAGCGCACAGGGACAGAACACAACAAGAACTGTTACTGCTCTCTCTATATCCTTTGTAATAATTCCGGTAACTACAGATATTAAGAGCGCAACAGGTACCAGCCAGCTGGCAACCTTGTCGGCAATTCTTGCCATGGGAGCTTTGTTATTCTCGGCTTCTTTAACCATTCGAATAAGCTTTTTAAGCGAGCTGTCTTCAAAAGGTTTGGTGGCTCTAATGTCAATCGAACCAAATCGGTTGATGGTTCCGCTAAATACATCGTCACCTACTGTTTTGTCAACAGGTAGTGATTCACCCGTCATGACCGATTGATCAACAGAGGTTTCTCCGCTAACAATGATGCCGTCAACTGCAATGGTTTCACCGGGCAGAACACGGATCATGTCATTTTTGCAAATTTCTTCTGCACATGTCATCTTTTCTTTTCCGTCAACTATTTTTCTTGCTTGCGTGGGAGTAAGACTGATGAGCTTTTTTAAGCCTTTTTTAGCGCGGTCAGTCGTTAGGTCCTCAAGTATTGCGCCGATAGCCATAATAAATGCAACCTCTCCGGCAGCAAATAAATCTCCGATGGCAATTGCCGCAAACATTGCTATTGTGATAAGCAGAGCGGAGGATATTTTACTTATACCCGGGTTGTGTATAATTCTCCATATTGCAAGATATAAAAGGGGAATGCCGCTGATTATTATTGTCAGCCATGCAGGATCAATGGGTATGTAAAGGTTTAATTTGGATAGCACAAAGCTGCAAACTAAAAATATTCCCCCGATAAGTGTTGCAGCGACCCCTGAAAGAATATCAATTACTTTTTTCAGCATAGTTTACCCTCACTTTGTTGACATCATCTTTTTGGTAATGTATAATATGTTTGCTACAGAACAATTTGTTCTGTATTTGCTTTTATTATATTAATACCGATGCTTAGTTTCAATAATCAAAAATTTTAAGATGTTCGTTACGGAACAAATTTAAAAAAGTGTTCGGGAGGTTGTATGGATAGGCGTCAAAAGAAAACAAGGGATGCTATTTTTAAAGCTTTTACAGAGCTTTTATCTCAAAAAAGCTTTAATCAAATATCGGTGCAGGAAATAATTGATGCAGCCAATATCGGTAGAACGACCTTTTACACCCATTTTGAAACTAAGGAATATCTGCTTAAAGAACTGTGTGAAGAGCTTTTTGACCATATTATAGACACTGCTATGGGAAATCCACACGATCATAAGCATTATCCTTGCAGTAGTTTTTCGGATTCGGTTTTTCTGCATTTGCTTCAGCATCTGCAAAAGAATGACCAAAATATTTTGGAGCTGCTCTCCTCACAGAACAATGAACTATTTCTTGGATACTTTAAGAGCAATCTAAAAAAACTCATTCTGTCACAATACGCAGAGAAGGAGAGATTTCAAAATTCAAAACTACCGGAAGAGTATCTTGTAAATCATATTTCCTCAACATTTGTCGAAATGGTAAGCCTGTGGATTTCTCGAAAAATGAAAGAATCTCCTGAGAAGATTAATGAATATTTTTTGTCAGCAATAGATCCGATTTTTTGATTTTGATATACGGAGGTAAAATTTCTCTATGCTTATTGATTTTCATACCCACTGTTTTCCTGAAAAAATAGCCGAAAAAGCAATAGCTAAGCTTTCATTTGTTTCTGGCGGTTTAGAACCGTATACCAATGGAACGGTTGACGGATTAAAAAAATCCATGCAAAACGGCGGCGTTGATATTTCTGTTGTTCTTAACATTGCCACCAATGCTCATCAGCAAAAAAGTGTTAATGATTTTGCCGCTTCTATAAATAATGGCAAGGATATTTTCGCATTTGGCTCTGTTTTTCCTGATAGCACAGATGTCCTCTGTGAACTTGAACGAATAAAAGATATGGGACTTTTGGGTGTTAAGCTTCATCCTGATTATCAGGGATTTTTTGTGGATGATGAGAAAATGAAACCGATTTATAAGAAAATATCACAGCTTGGGCTTGTGACAGTTTTTCACGCAGGTCTTGATTATGGTTTTCCACCGCCATATCACGCAACCCCTGAGAGAATGGCAAAAGCACTCGCGTGGTTTGATTCTCCCATTGTTGCGGCGCATTGGGGCGGGCTTAATTGTTGTGAGGGTGTTTTGGAAAAGCTTTGCGGCAGGGAGATATATTTTGATATATCTTTTGGTTATGGTGCAATTCCGAAATATTATGCTGAAAAAATCATCGAAAAACATGGCACAGATAAAATCCTTTTTGGAACGGATAGCCCGTGGCACACGCCTCAAATGGAATTGCGGTTGCTTGATCATTTAAATCTGTCTACACAAGAAAGAGAAAACATCACCTATAGGACCGCCGAAAAGCTCCTGAATATATATCTCGCAAGCTTATGAGTCGTACTCTTAAGGACAGTAAAAAAGATGCACGAAATTTTCGTGCATCTTTTAATTCTGTCTTATATCGTAACAAGCAGGGCATTTGGGCGCCAAATACCAAATGTTAGGAGAACCTAAAGCCCTTTACACCCCGCTAAGCAATTACCAAAGATTCTTTTTACGATTCATCATCCTTGTCAGTTATCTCTTGTAATCCGCCGCCAAAATACCAACCTTTAGATTCGATAAAATCTATAAATGCATTTGTTACTTCATCTACGGTAATTTCATCTGTAACCTCAATGCAACCACTTATTTCTATTTCTTTACTCATTTACTCACCTATTTCTTTTAATTTTATCGTTTTAAGTGATGAAATTAACATTCTGCGAATGGCACCACAATCGTTTTGAATATCTTTATAAGTTTCTTCAGCTATACAATCTGTCTCAAAAAGAAGTTCTAACTAATATTCAGTTTCATAACACTCTTTTTGAGCTATTTCAAGTTTTGAAATAAAATCTTTAGTTACTTCGCCATATTGAGCTTCGTGCAGGTTTGCACCAATGGAAGTTGCGGAGCGAAGTAATTGATTTATTAAAACCGATTCTTTGCGCTCCGATTTCATATCACGACAGAGAAAAACAACAGTCTTTGCAAACTCTTTTGCTTTTTCTCTTAAAACGCTGTCAGCCAAAGTTATCACCTCTAATTTTATTATATAAAAAATTGGAATGATTTTCAAGTTTTATTCCGACTTTCGTCGGAGTGATATTATTGCCTTATGGCAATAGTGATATTGAAACCTTACGGTTTCAGTGATATTTTATTCGCCTCAAAACTGCCGAAGGCAATATCACTCGGCGAAAGCCGAATATAACTGCGAAGCAATACAACTCGCCGCAAGGCGAATAAAACTGGCGTAGTGTCCTTTAGAACACTACGCCTAAGCTTGCGGGATTTTTACTAACTGGGTGTATATGTTACTTAAGTTTAATAAAATTGGAACTTTTTGTGGTGGTTGCCGGAGGAGCAAAGTCAAGATTGCGGTCAGCAATTCCCAAAATGTCCTCAGGCTTGATCCAAGGTCTGCCCTGAATTCCGCTAGTCTCCTCATGAGTGAGATAGCCCTTGTATGCAGTCAGGCTGCGGCGAATAAATCCGTCGCGAACACATGCTTCTTCAAGACCGTTGTTCATAATGTTAAGCAGCATCGGCAGAGTTTCGGATGCGAGAGCAACCGAGGTTGAGTGTGCAACAGCTCCGGGAATGTTACTTACGCAGTAGTGAACAACACCGTTAACAACATAACGGGGATTATCGTGATGAGTTTCATGACTGGATTCAATAGCGCCGGGATCATCATTGGAAATATCAACAAGAACAGAACCGGGCTCCATGGTTTTCAGCATTTCTTTGTCAATAAGGAAGTCCTTGCGCTGTTTAGGCCATTTAACGCAGTTAACGACCATGTCGGTTTGCGGCAGAAGAGAAGCAATGGCTTCCTTGGTGCAGTACATGGTGTTGATTTTCTGCTCATAACGGTCGGAAAGCATGCGCATAACACCAACATTAATATCCATAACAGTAACATTTGCGCCAAGTGCATAGAGAACAGAAAGCGCGCCCTGTCCAACAACGCCGCCGCCGAGGATAAGAACATTCATACCGGGTGCACCGGCAAATCCGCCAACGAATTTACCCTTACCGCCGTTAATTGAGAGCATGGACTCGAGTCCGAATAATGCACCTTGCTTGCCGGCAGCTTCGCAGTTGGGGGAACCGTAGCGATGGCTGTCTTCAGCGGTAATTGCAATGCATTTGCTGTCCAGAATTGCTTGAACCTCCTCCGGATGTCCTGCAGGGTGGATACAACAGTAGATTAGCTGATTTTCTCTTAAATATCCGAATTCGGATTCCTCAATTTCTTTCACCTTTGCAACAAAATCGCAGGTTTCCCACATTTCTTTTGCGGTATCAAGAATTTTTGCGCCGACTTTAGCATAAGCCTCGTCAGAGAAACCCGAACCTACACCCGCGCCTTTTTGAACCATAACGCTGTGACCTGCTGCAACAATCGAAGCAACTTCCAGGGGAGTACAGATAACTCTGTTTTCGCCTTCTTTAATATCTTTAAGTACACCGAAAACCATAAAATTAATCTCCTTTTAACTAAATATGATTATTTATTATATCAAGCAAAAAGACAATTGTAAACAATATTGTAAGTAACTCTACGCAAACTTTAAAAGCATGGTAGAATAATATTGAGCAGTGTTGGTACTTGACAATAGGGAAGAGCTGTTATAAAATAATCTATAATCACGATTTTTGTAATTATTTAATAAAATGATGTATAAAAAAGAGCGATACATCGGAGGTATACAATGGTCTGTAATAATATTTTAGAAGCAATGGGAAATACACCTATGATAAGGCTTTGCAGATTAGTCCAGCCCGATAGTGCAGACATTCTTGTAAAATTTGAAGGGCTCAATGTCGGTGGTTCTATTAAAACAAGAACTGCCTATAATATGTTGCTTGAGGCTGAAAAACAAGGGCTTATTAATGAAAATACAATCATAGTTGAACCTACCAGCGGAAATCAAGGAATAGGTCTTTCGCTTGTTGGAGCGGTCAGGGGATATAAAACCAAAATAATTATGCCTGATTCGGTAAGTGAAGAGCGCCGAAAGCTTGTCAGACATTACGGGGCAGAGGTTATTCTTATTCATGATGCCGGAGATATTGGTAAATGTATTGACGAATGTTTGCAAACAGCAATGAGAATGCAAAGAGAAGACCCGAATGTTTTTGTACCGCAGCAGTTTATAAATCCTGCAAATCCTGCTGTTCAGAGAAATCAAACAGCGAAAGAAATTCTTGGGCAGGTCGGCACAGCTATTCACGGTTTTTGTTCGGGAATAGGAACAGGCGGCACGATTACAGGTATCGGAGAGGTTTTGAAAGAACATAATCCTGATATTGAAATTTGGGCGGTTGAACCTGAACACGCAGCGATCCTTTCGGGAGGTTCTATCGGAACACATATGCAAATGGGCATTGGAGACGGCATAATTCCCGAAATCTTGAATCAGGAAATTTATAGCGAAATTTGTATTATAAAGGATGAAGAAGCAATAAAAACCGCCAAGGAGCTTGCTTCTAAAGAGGGCATCATGTGTGGTATTTCCAGCGGCACGAATGTTGCGGCTGCAATAAAGCTTGCCAAAAAGCTTGGAAAGGGAAAAACTGTTGTAACAGTGCTTCCGGATACCGCCGAGCGTTATTTTTCCACTCCGCTTTTTGATGATTGACCTACCGCTGACCGTTTCTTCGGTCAGCGGTTTTTAAATATATCTAAAAAAACTATATTGTTTAATCAAAAAATGGAAAAAACATAAAAATCCCGCTTGATGTGTCTTGATTTCTATATAAAAAAGGCTTATAATGATTGTATATAGCGGCATTTTGCCAAAGGAAAGGATCTATTGTTATGAAAATTATTTATAAGGACGGGACTGTTGCTGAATGTCCGCAGGAATTAGAGCTTGAGGTTCTCCGTCACACAGCTGCACATATTATGGCACAGGCAATCAGCCGCCTGTATCCTCATGCCGATTTTGGTTACGGTCCGGCAACCGAGAAAGGCTTTTACTATGATGTTGATTTGGGTGATACAAAGCTCACAGATGAAGACCTTGCAAATATCGAAGCAGAAATGCGCAAGATAGTGAAAGAAAATCTTCCCATCAAGCCTTTTATCCTTCCCCGACAGGAGGCAGTAAAGCTTATGGAGGAGCGGGGTGAAAAATATAAGGTCGAGCATATTGGAGACCTTGATGAAGATGCTGAGATCAGCTTTTTTCAGCAGGGCGATTATGTCGATATGTGTATCGGTCCCCACCTTTGCTATACAAAAGCGTTAAAAGCTTTTAAAATTACCCAACAGTCCGGTGCTTATTGGAAAAACGATAAGAATAATAAAATGCTCACTCGAATTAATGGCGTTGCATTTCGCACACAGCAGGAGCTTGACGATTACCTTAAGCTTTTGGAAGAGGCAGAACGCCGTGATCACAGAAAAATCGGTAAGGAAATGGGTTTATTTATGCTTTGTGATGAGGGCCCCGGATTTCCGTTCTTCCTGCCTAAGGGCATGCAGCTTAAAAATGCGCTTATAGATTATTGGCGTGATATACATGCAAGAAGCGGCTATGTTGAGGTTTCCACGCCGCTTATTATGAATCGTCACCTTTGGGAAACCAGCGGCCACTGGGATCATTATAAAGATAATATGTATTCTACTAAAATTGATGACGAGGATTTTTGCATCAAACCCATGAACTGCCCCGGCGGCGTTATGGTTTACAGAAGCCAGCTCCATAGCTATCGTGAATTGCCTCTGCGTGTCGGTGAGCTGGGTATTGTTCACCGTCACGAAATGAAGGGCGCCCTGCACGGGCTGTTCCGTGTCCGCTGCTTTACGCAGGACGATGCCCATATCTTTATGCGACGAGACCAGATAACCGATGAAATTATGGGCGTTGTCCATCTTATCAATGAGGTTTATGAGAAATTTGGATTTAAGTATTTTATTGAGCTTTCTACTCGTCCTGAAGATAGCATGGGCAGCGATGAGGATTGGGAGGCTGCAACCGAGGGCCTTAAAAATGCTCTTGAAAAACTTAATCTGCCTTATGTCTTAAATGAGGGAGACGGTGCGTTCTACGGTCCTAAAATCGACTTCCATTTGGAAGACTCCTTGGGAAGAACATGGCAGTGCGGTACTATCCAGCTTGATTTCCAAATGCCGATAAACTTCGGTCTTGAATATGTCGATGAAAATAATGAGAAACAGCGTCCCATTATGATACACCGTGTTTGCTATGGTTCAATTGAACGCTTTATCGGTATCTTAACCGAGCATTTTGCAGGTAAATTTCCTGCATGGCTGGCTCCCTTGCAGGTAAAGGTTTTAACCTTGCCGGGTGTGGACGAGTCTTTTGCCAACAAGGTTTATGAGACCTTGCGCGAAAATAAGGTTCGTTGTGAGCTCGATAACAGAAACGAGAAGATCGGCTATAAGATTCGTGAGGCCAGACAGGTTGATCGTGTTCCTTATATGCTTATCATCGGTGCAAAAGAGGTTGAAACGCAAACGGTTTCTGTACGCGACATGGCAACCGACCAAACCGTTTCTATGACTCTCCCGGAATTTGTTTCTAAAATAGGCAAGGAAATTGCTGACAGAGCTTAGTTTTTAATGAAAGCCAAGGCGCCGCCTTGGCTTTCTTATAATTTTTGAAAGCAGTGAAAATATGGAGAAAATTTATAGCGAAACCTTTGCATTGCGCACCTCGGATTTTGATTGTCGCGGGCATATAAAGCCTTCGGCGGTACTTGATCTTTTTCAGGAGGCTGCAGGGGTGCATGCAGGTGCTTTAGGAGTAGGCTTTGATGACCTTATGAAAAAACAGCTTCTCTGGGTGTTGGTTAAGGTTAAATATCAGGTTTTAAATAATATCAAAAGGCATCAGCGAGTCGTTGTTAAAACCTGGCCACTGAAACCATCGCGCATTGTTCTTGAAAGGGATTATCTTATAGAGGACGAAAAGGGAAATGTACTTGTAAAGGGAACTTCGCAGTGGGTTACTATACACAGTGAAAAGCGAAAGTTTGTTCCGTCAACCGATATATATCCCTTTGAGGATTTTTGCGAGGATAGAACCTTTGAGGAAAAATTCTCTAAAAACGCTGATTTTGATAGTGAGGATGCCGTAAAGAAAATAACACCGAGCTTTTGTGAGCTTGATATGAATGGCCACGTTAATAATATCAGATATGCTGACTATGTTTTAAATTGCCTTGATTTAAAAGATGAGGCTATTGAAAGCTTTCAGCTCGATTTTCATAAAGAGGTCTATAAGGATATGCCTATAAGCATCTATATAGAAAAATCAGATGGGCAAATTTTAGCTAAAGGCGCAAATGAGCAGGGAGAAAGAATGTTTTCAGCTTCACTTTGCTTAAAAAAGTAAAATTCGCTTGCTTTTGGAAAAACTTTATGCTAAAATATTTTGTGTTAAAAGGCTTTGAAGGAAATAAGTAGAAAAAGATCAGCGGCTTAAAGAGAGCATTCGTCTGGTGTGAGAATGTAGCGCTCCTTTTTTGAATACATTCCCGAGCCGCCGCCTGAACACTTAAGTAGGGTAGGTCGGGTGTGCCCGTTACAGCATAGATGTGCATGCGCACATGCAAAGGAGCGTTTTGTGAAAAACGCTTAAACCAGAGGTGGTACCGCGATCATTCGTCCTCTGTCCCGTTGGGGCAGAGGAATTATTTTTTGGAGGAAAGAAAATGAAAATTTATGAAGAACTTGTTGCCCGTGGCCTTATCGCACAGGTAACCGACGAGAGCGAGATTCGTGACCTTATTAATAACGGCGGAGCAAAATTCTATATTGGCTTTGACCCGACGGCGGATTCACTCCATGTCGGTCATTTTATGGCGCTGTGCTTAATGAAAAGATTGCAGCTTGCCGGCAACCGCCCTGTCGTTCTTATCGGCGGCGGCACCGGCCATGTTGGTGACCCCTCGGGCAGAACCGATATGCGTTCTATGATGACTGCCGAAACGATACAGCACAACTGTGACTGCTTTAAAAAGCAGATGGAACGTTTTATTGAATTCGGCGAGGATAAAGCCATTATGGTAAATAATGCTGATTGGCTGTTAAAGCTTAACTATGTCGAGCTTCTGCGCGATGTCGGAGCCTGTTTCTCGGTTAATAATATGCTTAGAGCCGAGTGCTATAAGCAGAGAATGGAAAAGGGACTCAGCTTCCTTGAGTTTAACTATATGATCATGCAGGCTTATGACTTTTATTATCTCCATGAAAATTACGGTTGCAATATGCAGTTCGGCGGTGATGATCAGTGGAGTAATATGCTTGCGGGTACGGACCTTATTCGCCGCAAAACCGGTGATGACGCTTATGCTATGACCATCACACTGCTTATGAACAGCGAAGGTAAAAAGATGGGCAAAACTGCAAACGGTGCTGTTTGGCTCGATCCCAATAAAACCTCTCCCTTTGAGTTTTATCAGTATTGGCGCAATGTTGATGATGCCGATGTTATGAAATGTATCCGCATGCTCACATTTATCCCCATTGAAGAAATCGAGGAAATGGAAAAATGGGAAGACAGCCGTATTAACGAGAAAAAAGAAATCCTTGCTTACGAGCTTACCAATCTAGTTCACGGTAAAGAAGAGGCTGACAAGGCAAAAGAGGTTTCCCATTCGCTTTTCTCCGGCGAGGGAGACGATGCCAATATGCCCACAACCGAGCTTTCCGAAGTTTCTGAGGAGGGTATGGGTATTATTGACCTTATGATAGCCTGCTCCCTCTGCGCAAGCCGCGGTGAAGCCAGAAGGCTTATTGAGCAGGGCGGTGTTTCGGTAGATGGTGAAAAGGTTGCCGCTATAAATGCAGTTATCTCCAAAGCTGCTCTTACTGACGGTGTTAAGATCAAAAAGGGTAAAAAGGTTTTTCATCGTGCTATTATAAAATAAACGGAGGGGCAACAGATTATATCTGCTGCCCCTTTGCGCTTGAACCGGCTTAAAAAATATGGTATAATACTTCCATTCTTTAAAAAAGGAGAGATAAAAATGTTAGATTACAGATATGATACACAGCTTCTAATCGAGGGCGAGGATCTTGATGAGGATGCGATAGACGCTTATTTCAGAGCCAATTTTAAAGGTGACTGCCTTATCGCCGCAGGCGATGATGAGCTTATAAAGATCCATTTTCACACCAATGAGCCTTGGCAGGTTTTAGAATATTGTGCTTCACTTGGTGAAATATTTGATATTGTTGTCGAGGATATGGACAGGCAGGCGAGAGGACTGAAAGGGTAATGCTGAAAAGATTTATTTCCTATTATAAACCGCATAAAAAGCTGTTTATGCTTGATATGCTGGCATCTTTGTTTATTTCGGTGCTGGGCATGGTTTACCCCGTGGTAACGAGAAACATGCTTAACGATTATATTCCTAATAAAAAAATCAAACTGATAGTAATATTCGGGATTGCACTGTTTATTATTTACTTTGTTCGTATGCTGCTTCGATATTTTGTGCAGTATTATGGGCATATCATCGGAATAAGGATGCAGGCGCAAATGCGGCTTGATATGTTTAAGAAACTGCAAAAACTGCCTTTTTCCTTCTTTGATGAAAATGAAACGGGAAAAATCATGTCCCGCCTTACGAGCGACCTTGCCGATATTTCCGAGCTTGCGCATCACGGCCCTGAAAATTTGCTCATTTCGGGCATTATGGTAGTGGCATCATTTGGTTACCTTTTGAGCATCAATGTTCCGCTCACCCTTATCGTCTTTGCCTGTGTTCCGCTCCTTGGTGCCGCGGCTTACTTTTTTCGTAAAAAAATGCACAATGCATTTATGGAAAGCCGTAAAAGTGTTGCTCAGATTTCTGCCGCGGTAGAAAGCAGTGTAACAGGTATTCGCGTTACCAAAGCATTTAATAATAATGAAACCGAAGTTAAGAAATTCGTAGAGGGGAATAATCGGCTCATTAGCGCCCGTAAGGTTGCTTATGATGCAATGGGCAAATTCTTTTCCAGCACTAATTTCGTTACCGATGTATTTAACATTTTAGTTCTTATTGCAGGGGGACTTTTTCTTTATAACAGAGAGATAAATTTCGGCGATTACTCATCTTTTATCATTTCGATAAACCTCTTTATCAGCCCTGTTATGACGCTTGCGAACTTTACTGAACAATATCAGAATGCATCAACAGGCTTTGCAAGATTTCTTGAAATAATGGATGAAAAAGAGGAAGAGGATAGCCTTGATGCAAAAGAGCTTTCCGATGTAAAGGGAGAAATATCCTTTGAAAATGTTTCTTTTTCATATAATAATTCTGACTTGGTTTTAAATGATGTTTCATTTCATATAAAACCCGGCAGTAAAACCGCCTTTGTTGGCCCCTCAGGAGGAGGAAAAACCACAATTTGTCACCTTATCCCGCGCTTTTATCCGGTAAATGAAGGTAGTATAAAGATAGATGGTTTCGATATTAATAATATTACTTTAGCCTCGCTGCGTAATAGTATTGGTATTGTTCAGCAGGATGTTTTCCTTTTTAACGGTACTTTGCGTGAAAATATTATGTATGGCAAGGTGGACGCTACACAAGAGCAAATGATTGAGGCTGCTAAAAAAGCTAAAATTCATGATTATATCATCTCACTTCCCGATGGCTATGATTCGCAGATAGGCGAGAGGGGAGTCAAGCTTTCGGGCGGACAGAAGCAGAGAATATCTATCGCAAGAATTTTCCTTAAAAACCCCGCAATCCTTATCCTTGACGAAGCAACCAGCGCCCTTGATAATACAACCGAAATTTTGATTCAAAGCGAATTTGATAAACTGTGTGAAGGCAGAACAACTCTTATCGTTGCTCATAGGCTTTCGACCGTTAAAAATGCTGATGAAATTGTTGTGATTTCTGAGGGTAAAATAACCGAACGCGGTGCGCATGATAAACTACTTTCTCAAAACGGAAGCTATGCCAAGCTTTACCGCGAACAATTTAGAGAAGAATAAAGAAACACAGCGGCGCAAATTTGCGCCGCTGTGTTTCTTAAAACATGAAAGTCTCCCGAAAAATCGGGAGACTTTTTAGGAACAACTTATTTAACCATGCTTGCAACTTCGTCAGCAAAGTTGTCATTTCTTTTCTCAAGACCTTCGCCCTTTTCAAAACGGGCAAAACCTTCAATAGAAATGCTTCCGCCGAGCTCTTTTGCAATCTTATCGGTGTATTTTGCGATGGTCAGATCGCCATCCTTAACAAATTCTTGCTCAACGAGGCAAACCTCTTTGTAGTATTTGTTAATTCTTCCCATAACCATCTTTTCAGCAATATTTGCGGGCTTGCCCTCGTTCATTGCCTGAGCAGTGAGGATTTCTTTCTCCTTCTCAATGGTCTCACTGGGAACAGCGGCTTTGTCGAGATACTGGGGATTTGCAGCAGCAATCTGCATAGCAATATCTTTTGCGTAATCAGCAAAACCATCTTTACCTGCAACATCGGTGTTGAACTTGCAGATAACACCAATGCGTCCGTTGCCGTGAATGTAGGTGATAAGATCACCCTCCATACGAACAAAACGGCGAATTTTGAGGTTCTCACCGATGGTAAGAACTTTTTCCTGCAGAACTGCAGCAACAGTTTCCTCAGTGCCGAATGCCTTAACATTCATAAGAGCATCTACGTCAGCAGGATTTTCTGCGATAACAGTTTTTGCACACTGCTCGACAAAATCAATGAAATCCTGATTTTTAGCAACAAAGTCTGTCTCGGAGTTAACTTCGATAAGAGCTCCAACCTTCTTGTCAGCGTCTACAACGCCGTAAACAAGTCCTTCAGCGGCAATTCTGCCGGATTTCTTTGCTACTGCTGCAAGTCCCTTCTCGCGAAGGAACTCAATTGCTTTGTCCATATCTCCGTTAGACTCGGTAAGAGCCTTTTTGCAGTCCATCATGCCGCATCCGGTTCTTTCGCGAAGAGTCTTAACGTCATTTGCTGTGAAAGCCATAGTTTTTTCCTCCTAATATTCGGTTTAAAGATTCAGCCTTCAAGGCAAGAAATGCAAAGAAGGCTGATGTTTCTCTTAATTATTCTGCCTGTGCTTCTTCTGCCTCGGCAGGAGCCTCGTCAGCGGCGTTTTGTTCGCCCTGTCTGCCTTCGATGATAGCGTCAGCCATAGTCTGAGCAATCAGCTTAACAGCGCGTATAGCATCATCGTTGCCGGGGATGACATAGTCAATCTCATCGGGATCACAGTTGGTGTCAACGATTGCAACAACAGGGATGCCGAGCTTTTTGGCTTCGGAAACGGCGATTTTTTCCTTTTTGGGATCAACAACAAAGAGGGCTCCGGGGAGCTTTTTCATGTCCTTGATGCCACCGAGGAACTTCTCGAGCTTCTCGATTTCGAGTTTAAGCTTAACAACTTCCTTCTTGGGCAGAACATCAAATGTTCCATCCTCCTCCATTGCACGAAGCTGCTCGAGGCGAGCAATTCTTCTGCGAATGGTTTTGAAGTTGGTCATCATGCCGCCCAGCCAACGAGCATTGACAAAATGAGCCTCTGCACGAATTGCCTCTTCCTTAATGGAATCCTGTGCCTGCTTTTTAGTGCCTACAAAGAGGATTTCTCCATCCTCTGCGGCAACATCGCGGATAAACATATATGCCTTTTCAAGACACTTAACGGTCTTCTGAAGGTCAATAATGTAAATTCCGTTTCTTTCTGTGAAGATGTAACGAGCCATTTTGGGGTTCCATCTTCTGGTCTGGTGTCCGAAGTGAACACCTGCTTCAAGAAGCTGCTTCATTGAAACTACTGACATTTGTTTTTCCTCCTAACAGTTTTAACCTCCGCTTTGCGCATCTTGCGGGGTAACCACCAAGGGCGGCACTGTCCCGTCAATTGCAAAGCGTGCGTTTTACCGACCAATTATATCACAATGATATTACTTTGGCAATAGTTTTTTGTAATTTTTTCTATTTCTATTCAATAAAATGATTTTCATGCTGTTTTTTATAAACCGAAAGGGAATATATGTGTACAAAACCACGAATATTTTAGCACTATTTTTCAGATAAAAATCATTTACAAGGAAAACAAACTATGCTATAATACCAATGCAAAGGTAATATTGCAAAAAGTGCTGATTGTGCGTGCGCTTATTTATTAGGTGCAGTATTAAAAAATAAACACAATCTTTTGCAAAAATCCAAAGGGGGTATTTAAATGATAGCAAAAAAACGAATTTGGAAAAAGGTAATAAGTGTTGTGCTCACTTTTGCCTTGCTCGTTTCCTACCTTCCTTTTGCAGCCGTAAGAGTATCGGCAGCAGAAGTCTCCACATATTCCAAAATAGTTGACAAGTCCACTATGGACACTTGGACAAATTATTTTGGTAAAACTCAGATGCACACCACCAATGCAGGCGGTGTGTGGACAGACAAATCAGTCTTTACCGATGCACAAGCTTTCCCCGAGTCAGTAAGGGATAAGCTCAAACTCGATAAAGAGGAAAATGCATTCCTTGTTGCTCTTTCGGCAATTGCCGCTAATAAGGAAATTGTAGGATACGCAACCATCCCGACAGACACCGTTCTCGTTCTGGATGTTTCGGGCTCAATGGACGGAAACGAGGATGAACTTGTTATGGCTGCAAACCTTGCCATTGACAAGCTCCTTAAAGAGAATAACAACAACAGAGTCGGCGTTGTTCTCTATTCGGGTTCCAACAGTTTTGGTGCTTCTGATTACGATGAGGGTACGGTTACTCTGCTTCCGATCAACCGTTATACCGCATCGAATAGCAAAACGGTTAACACGGGCACACAGTGGAGACCAAATAATATTACCGTGCCTCAGTATATTTCTTTGGATGGTAATACTGTCGAAATTGACAGCGGAGTATCTCCTAAAGTAACCAACGCAAAAAGCAAAAATGTTAGTGGCGGAACCTATATCCAGTCAGGCCTTTGGGAGGCATATCAGCTGTTTAATAATGCCGATACAACCATCGGTCAGGATAATTTCCAGAGCGGTCAGAGCCGTATGCCCATTTTGGTTTTAATGAGTGACGGTGCGCCCACAAGCGCTACCACCGATTATGCAAATGTCGGTGATGCCAATGTCGGTAACGGTAGCAGCGACTACAGCGCAACAAATGGCACAGGATTTTTAACTCAGCTTACCGCATCTTATGTTTTCAACCGCATCAAAGCAAAATATAAGGCAGAAGCAGACACCGAGGGCAAAGGCCTTTTCTATACACTTGGATTCGGTGATGACTTTGCTGACGCAGGAACATCTGTTGCCGAAAGTGTTCTCAATCCCTCCAATTCCACAAGCGGCATAAATTCTTATTGGAACACATATCTTGGTATGTCTCATACCGCAAGTATGCAGGTTACTGTTCCCAGAACAAATGCGGGAACTCAGAATAATCGCAATCCGGGCACCAAAAATGTATTTATTTCTAAAAATGCATATGTTACAACTCAGGATTATGTAACCGAATTTCACAGTGCAAGCAATACCTCCGAAATGATTGCTGCATTTGAGGATATTGTAGATGAGATCCTTATTCAGTCGAGATATTATCCCACACACTTAGAAGGCAACACCGCAGACTTCGGCGGTTATGTAACCTTCGAGGATAAGATCGGCGAGTATATGGAAGTTAAAAATATCAAGGGGATCCTCCTTGGCGAACACCTTTTTACAGGTGAGATGATGGCTTCTAAACTCAATGATAATACTGAAGATGGTCTCGGAACACCTGAAAACCCCACCAAACTTGGCGATGAATTTATCCGTGCGGTTAAGTCCAGACTCGGAATTACTGACAATGAAACAGCGCATAAACTTGTTGAAAAGGCTTTTTCAGAGGAATATAAACAGCTTTACTATAATGCCAAAACCGGAGAATATAGTAACTATATCGGCTGGTATGCCTATGCCGACGGCTCTTTTGCAGGCTTCTATCACCAAGGAAAAACCAGCCCTTCCGAATATGAAACAGATAATAAAAAGGTCGTATATGCTAATAAATCTTACGGATTTTTAGGTGAGGCTACAGGTAGCATCAAGGATAGTGACATGATGTATATGTCTGTGCAGGTTCATACAAATATCCAAACAGGCGAGCAGTCGCTTATATGGAAAATCCCTGCTGCACTCGTTCCTATGGTAACCTATCTTGTAACCCTTAAAGGTACCAGTGTTGAAAACGCAACCGAGGTAAATGTTTCTGTTGAGGATGAAAGTACCAGCCCCATTCGCCTTCTTTTTGAGGTCGGTCTCCACTCCGATATAAACGAACTCAATGTTGCTCAAAAGGTTACAGAGGAAAAGCATATCGACAGCGCTACGGGTGCTCGTAAATTCTGGAGTAACCACTTCTATAATCCCGAGTCTGTTCCTCACGAACAGCATGTCACAACAGTGGCAGGATTCACTCCCTCGCTTGAAAACGAGAGATACTATTATACTACGGATACTCCTGTTCTTCAAAAGGTTGGAGACAAGTATGTAGAAATAACCGATGCTAACCACAATATAGATATAAACGGCGAATATTATCACGCCCGCTATGTCTTTAAAAAAGGCGTCGATACCGCCGTTCCTTATTATGAAAGAATTTCTAAGGAAACTTTACAGATTGTAAAGGATAAAGGCTGGGACGTAGATTATGATAACGGTGCAAACGCCTCTAAGGGTGCATGGATAGTTCCTATCAATACAGTTTACCGTGAACTTTCGGAATTCCGTATTCATAAAACCGAGAATGAAGACGGCACATACGGAGAAACCGATTCTGTTCACTTTGCAACCTACCGTTATGTTACTGCTACCAATGCTTCTTACGAAATCGATCAGAAGCACGGTAACAACGGTTTACTCACAGTTCTTCCCGCTCAAGGTATCAAACTTTCCAAAACCGTTGAAAACACTGAACCCGGAACAGAGGATAATACCTTTAAGTTCCGCATCACCTTAAAAAATGCAGATGGCTCTTCTTTCAACGGCACCGTTAAAACCCTCACAACTGCTCTTGACTCTACCGAGGGAACCTTGGTTGATACCGAAGTAAACGGAAGCTATACTGTTGAGATTAAAGCCAACCAAACCTTCTATATGACAGAGCTTCCCACAGGCACAACCTATACAATAGAGGAAATCACACAAGACGACATCTATAAGGTAAAAACCGTTCATGTCAATGCTCTTGCAATCGCAGGAACTATTGCCGCAGGTACAGTGCAAAGCCAGAAAATTGACGATGTTGATTTCTTAAATACTACAAAGACC
>JAZQMT010000123.1:0-11219 GCA_045543635.1 Oscillospiraceae bacterium
GAAGAAGCGGAGTGTTGCAAGAACAGGGTTGGGAGCTGTCTGACCAAGACCGCAGAGTGAGTTTTCCTTGATGTAGTAAGCAAGCTTTTCAAGCTCGTCAAGATCAGCAAGAGTTGCCTTACCGTCTGTAATCTTTTCAAGGATTTCCATCATTCTCTTTGTACCGATACGGCAGGGTGCGCACTTACCGCAGGATTCGTCAACGGTGAAATCGAGGAAGAACTTTGCAATGTCAACCATGCAGTTGTCTTCGTCCATAACGATAAGACCGCCTGAACCCATCATACAGCCGATAGCTGTGAGGTTATCGTAGTCGATAGCAGTGTCGATAAGGCTTGCGGGGATACAGCCGCCTGAGGGGCCGCCTGTCTGAGCTGCCTTGAACTTCTTGCCGTTGGGGATGCCGCCGCCGATGTCATAGATAACTTCGCGGAGTGTTGTACCCATAGGAATTTCAACAAGACCTGTGTTTTCAATCTTGCCGCCGAGTGCGAATACCTTTGTGCCCTTTGATTTTTCAGTACCCATTGATGCAAACCACTCTGCACCCTTGAGGATAATCTGGGGAATGTTAGCAAAGGTTTCAACGTTATTTTCTGTTGTGGGCTTGCCGAAAAGACCCTTAACTGCGGGATAGGGAGGACGGGGTCTGGGCTCGCCTCTGTGACCTTCAATAGAGGTCATAAGAGCGGTTTCCTCACCGCAGACGAATGCGCCTGCGCCGAGACGGATGTCCATATCAAAGCTGAAGTCAGTGCCAAAGATGTTCTTACCTAAAAGACCATACTCACGGGCATCCTCGATAGCTTTCTGAAGTCTCTTAACAGCAATAGGATACTCAGCACGAACATAAACATAACCCTGATCTGCACCAACAGCATATCCGCAGATCGCCATAGCTTCAATCAGGCAGTGGGGGTCACCTTCGAGAACCGAACGGTCCATGAATGCGCCCGGGTCACCCTCGTCAGCATTACATACAACATATTTCTGAGGACCATCAGCAACAAGAGACCATTTACGGCCGGTGGGAAATCCGCCGCCGCCTCTGCCGCGAAGTCCCGAATCGGTAACGCATTTGATAACATCCTGGGGAGCCATCTCAGTGAGAACCTTACCGAGAGCTGCGTAACCGTCCATAGCTATGTATTCTTCAATATTCTCAGGGTCGATAACACCGCAGTTACGAAGAACAACACGGTTCTGAGATTTGTAGAATGCAGTATCATTTAAGGAAACATTACCCTCAACCTCTTCTGCGCCGGTGTCATTATAGACAAGACGCTCAACGATACGGCCTTTCAGCAGATGCTCCTCAACGATTTCCTTAACATCGTCAACAGTAACACGGCTGTAGAAAGTTCCGTCGGGGTAAACGATGACGACGGGACCGAGTGCGCAGAGACCGAAACAACCGGTCTGAACAACTTTTACTTCCTCGGCAAGTCCGTTTTTCTCGATATTTTCGGCAAAAGCTGCCTGAATATCAACACTTCCCGAAGAGGTACAACCCGTACCGCCGCAAATCAAAACATGTGCACGAATCATTTTATATTACACCTCCAAAATTAAGCTTTCACTTTGGCAAAGGTGTATTCGGTTACAACCTTGCCGTCTTTAAGATGCTGCTCAGCAATTTTCTTTGCTTTTTCAGTATCAACTTTAACATAGGTGACCTTTTCTTTGCCTGCCTCAAAAACCTCAACAACCGGCTCATACTGGCAGATGCCGATGCAGCCTGTCTGAGAAACGGTTACTTTACCGGCAAGCCCTAAAGCCTCGACCTCTTCTACAAGTGCGCCTAAAACAGGGCGTGCACCTGCAGCGATACCGCAGGTTGCCATTCCGACAACGACGCGAATTTCTTCGCCGCCCTCACGGATGACGACCTTGTCTTTCATTTTGTCTTTGATCGCCTTAAGTTCTGCTAATGATTTCATAGAGTTCTTCCTTTCCCTATTTATAGATTTTCGGAATACTGCTCACGCAGAAATTCCTCTACCCATTTGATTACTTCATATGTGCTCAGCGGAACCGCTCCAAGCTCCTTGCGAAGCTGTCTTGTATCAAGCTCAACCTGTCCCCGCCCTGCCTTATGCCGAAACAGAAAATCTGTATCCGGATGGCCTCTTAACAGGGTGATTATACTTGAAACAACATCGCCTAAAGGTGTGTAATCAATATGATTTTTGTAAAAAGACGCTGAAATCACCGTCCCATGATCTTTAGGAAATTCCGTTTCATGTTTGGAGGAGAGGCAAAGGCTTCCGCCCGTCTGCTCCGCCTGCATTTTAAAGAGCGGTATCCCTAATCCGACACTGCGTGTCGTACGCGTCGTATAAAAAGGATTTTGTGCGGCTTGCACCGTTTCAGGCAGCATTCCGCAACCGTTATCCCGAATGGTGATGGTGAGCGTTTGCTCAGTTTCATCAATCAGGATCTCGGTTAGGCTCGCGCCTGCCTTGACCGAGTTTTCCGCGATGTCCAGAATATTCAGTGATAATTCTTTCATTTCGCACCTCGCAGGTAGGCAAAAAGCCTTTCTCTGATTTCGTCACTCGTTTGGGCGCCTTCCTCAAATTCAATGTAATCTGTTTTTTCTTTTATATCCCAGAGATAATGTGCGTCCGAGCTTAAAATAAGCCTGTTCTGCGGAATACCGATAGCCGCGCTCAACTCATCCCGAAGTTCTCGATTGTGTATTTCTGCAAACGCGAATTTCGGGGTTTCGGGAAACATACCCAAAACAGCAATCACACTGTTGGACTGCTTATCAATATGCGCGGGGTAACATATGCCGCCAAACTGCTCGCACAAAGCAGGAACCTCATCAAGTGACAATGTTGTAGCATTAATAAGAAGATTTTCCTCCCTGCCGATGACCTCATCCATATCGTTTACGATAAGCTGGTCCCCGAAAATATCCGCCCTGTTTTTATAAGGAATTCGCCTCTTTTCGACCTCACGGTCAAAAGCAAGCGCACTCTCTAAACTCGGAAGCAGACACACAACATGAATATCCTCCGCTGTTGTAAGCTCCATGCCGGCGACCGCTACTATTGAGTGGCGCTCGCAAGCTTTAAAAAAGGCAGGGCAATTTTTGCATGAATTATGGTCGGTAAGCGCCATTATGTCAAGCCCGTTAAGCTCGCCCATACCGGCAATGCTGTCCGGTGTGGACTCATTGTCTGCGCAAGGAGACAGGCAGGAATGAATATGCAAATCGTAATAATACCTCATAACACATTCCCAAACATAACAGCCAACTCATAAGTGTTTTTTTTCGACGACAGGATATTAATATTTTTTTCTAAAGCAGCCTTTTCTGCGTCGCCATCGAGTTTCACACCCTCAGCAAGCACAACACAGCAAACATCAGAAAGCGATGCGACTGCTATTACATTGATATTAGACATAATGGTGACCCAGACATCGCCGCTTTGGGCTCTGCCCATCACCCAACTGAGTAGGTCTCCGCAGTAGACGCCGCCTACCTCTCTGTCACCTTCCGGCAACAGCAAGGGGCACAGACCTGTTTTTTCACACAGTTCCTTTACCGTCATCTGTTTCACCGACCTTGTTTTTATTTCTGTATTGTAAGATAGGACATTCTTCGATTTTGGCACAGTTTTTCACTACATCGACAGCAAATGCGCGGCAATTGGGAGCACCGCAGCTTCCGCAATCAATGCCCGGAAGTGTCTCCTTCAGTTTCCCGATCTCTGCCATCATGCGCATAGACTCCAGCATGTTATCACTAAGCTTGGAAATAGGCTGATATGTAGGCAGATTTTTAAACAGGAACCTTTCATCCACACCGTTTTTTTTATCCTCAGGCAAAAAGTTTTGCGAAACGGGAAGGTATCTGCGCAAGCCTCTCAGCCTTGCCCTTGCAATAAACGGATTTTGCACCGTCATCACACCGCCGACGCAGCCGCCTGTGCAGGCATTGAGCTCAACAAACTCAAGGTCGGGGATACTTTCATGCTCGATCTGGTCGAGGACATGGATAACGTTGTCAATTCCGTCTGCCGCGAGATAGCTCTCGTTAAAGATAGCCGTTGCCTCGCCTCCCGTTGTTGCCCAGCCAATTCCGATAACTCCTGAACTGCTAAGCGGCGGAATATCGGATGAGTTTTTCATGGCTCCCAAAAGCGAAAAATAAATATCGCTTATCGAGACCACCACATCAACCTCGCTTTTGTAATCCGCAAAGCCGTTATGAACATAACTTGCTTTTGCGGGACAGGGCGAGATGAAAAAAATTCCGATTTCTTCGGGGGCAAGCTCGGGATGCTCTCTTTGCGCCTTTTCTCTTGCGAGCCGAGCCGCTACCTCCATGGGAGGGAGCATATGGATAATGTTTTCGGACAAGGTGGGAAACCGAAGCCCTATAAGCCGCAGCACAACCGGACATGCAGAGCTGATAGCTGGTTTTTTGACCTCGTTTTGTTTGAGATAGTTCCTTGTATAAGCTGAAACAAGTTCAGCCGCTGCAGACACTTCAAAAACATCGTCAAACCCTATTTTTAAAAGCCCGTCAAGAACAAAATCCACATCATCCAGATTTTCAAACTGCCCGTAAAGACTGGGTGCAGGAAGAGCAATCTTCCATTGAAAGCGCCCCATTTCAGCAAGAGACGCACATTTTGCCTTTTTTGCCTTATTGGGGCAGACGCGAATACACTCGCCGCAGTCGATACATCTGTCCTGATTGATAACGGCATGATTATTCCTGATACGGATAGCCTCTGTAGGACAATGGCGCAAGCAGGTGGTGCAGCCGTTACACTTACTTACATCGAGATAAACCGAATGCTTATATGCGTTCATAAAACGATACCTGCCAAAAAACTCATTATTTTATATCGACCCTCATGGTAATATCGGTACCTTTTCCAACCTCAGACTTTATTTCCATAAAATCCGTATAGCGTTTCATGTTGGGAAGCCCCATTCCCGCGCCAAAGCCCAGAGAACGAACATTATCGGTTGCGGTGGAGTAACCCTCCTGCATTGCCTTTTCAATGTCCTTTATTCCGGGACCTTTGTCTACAAGCTGAATGGTCACACTTTCCTCGCAGACGGTAACGATTGCCTCGCCGCCGCCCGCATGGATAACCATGTTGATCTCTCCCTCATACATTGCAATAGAAACACGACGAATTATCTCAGGAGAAAGTCCGAGCTGTCGCAAATTTTTCTTAACACTGACCGATGCCTGACCTGCCGATGTAAAGTCAGCTCCGTCAACCGAAAAGCGAAAAACAATGGACTCAGCCATGTTTCACCTTATTTCCTACAAGACCGCCCTCATAGAGGATACCGCAAGCCTCGTACATTCTTCTTTCGGTTGTCATGAGAACAATGCCGCTCTCACGGGCAAGTGCAATCATTTCAGGAGTGGGCTGTTTGGAACGGACAAAAACAATGCAAACCATATCCATCATTTCAGCGGTACGCACCACCTGAGAATTAACAAGACCGGTAAGTAAAACTGCCTGATCCTTGACATAAGCGAGAACATCACTCATCATATCACTTCCGCAAGCGGAATAAACATGCTTTTCAAGCAGCTCCTCATTACAAATAACATCGGCATTCAGAAGGTCTTTGATAGTACTGATTTTCATACAGCTACTGTCCTTTTCTTAAAATACAAGATTAGTCGTTGTATTTTGCGAGAATGTCGTCAACATCATCAGCGGTCAATCTACCGTAAACCTCATCGTTAACGGTGAGAACAGGAGCAAGACCGCAAGCACCGATGCAACGGCATGCCTCGAGAGAAAACTTGGCGTCAGGGGTACATTCACCGTTCTGAATACCGAGTTTCTCGGAGAGCTTGTCAAAAATATCGCCTGCGCCTTTAACATAACAGGCAGTTCCAAGGCAGACCGAAATTCGATACTTGCCCTTGGGATTGAGTGCGAACTGTGCATAGAAAGTCGCAACACCGTAAACCTCTTCGAGCGGAATATTCAGCCCCTCGGCAATCATTGACTGAACCTCAATGGGAAGATAGCCGTAAATATCCTGTGCTTTTTGCATGACAGGCATAAGGCAGCCCCTTTGATCCTTCAGCTCATTGATGACTTGTTTGAGCTGAGCTTCCTGCTCGGCAGTTCCCTGAAAAGGAACTTTGCAAATCGTGTTTGCCATTATTGATACCTCCATATTTAAACTGGACATAAAGCCACGGATATATTATAGCAGATACTTTTCAAAAAATAAATATCTAAAAAGTGGTTTTTTGATAATTTTTTGACATTTTTTCATGTTTTTTTAAATTTTTTCATTTTTTCTTGCGTTGAGCCGACCTTTTCTCCCTAAAAACATCCCAAAAGCTTTAAAAACCTCGATGAAAAAAATCATCGAGGTTTTTCTTGTTACTATTTTATTGGCGCAAGTTTCTCCATGGCAAGTTTACGCCGAAACCGTGCTTTTAATAATCACTGGGTACGTCTCGGCCGCTGATAAACTGGGTAAGCCCGTATGCCAACGCATCGACATACTTGGAGCGAACCTGCGCAAGGTCACTTCCGTTTAACCGAATCAAATATTTTCTCGGTCCCGCCTTAACATACTCTACAACATCAACCTTTTCCAATTTACGATAAGTGTAGGTTATCTTAAGCTCGGCATTTCCGGTATACTCTCCCTGTTCCACCGATTCCTCGCAATACACCAGCATAATGAGCTGATAAAGATCGCGATATTCCTCGGTAGACATTTTCTTGCCGTTCCAACGAACAATAAGATCATCACCCTCGCCGCTGGACTCAAATTCATATTTTTCGCCCTTATATTCCATGGTAAGCGTATCAATGCGGTCAATAACTGCATTGACAACAATTGGGCTCATATAATTGATCATGTCCTCTTGGAAGAAGGTAAAATGGGTTTTCTCTACCAAGAATATCGGCTTTCTTTCACTTGTGGTAACGTAGTAGTATTGGGTATCGTCCACCGTCACCGTATTTCCCAGGTAAAGCATAAGCGTCCTCTTTGCGGCAACGACCTGAATTTTAACATAAGGGTCGGAAAGTCCGCAAGCTTTAAGCTCAGCCGCAGTGGGATTTAAGGCATAAACATCGGTTGCGCTGATACCTAAATAATCATTTTGTTTTCCTGCAAAAGCTTCATCTGAAATATCGGCTTTAAAAGGCGAGGTAAACATAAACTGGCAGGGAAGCGCCGCAATTGTAGCATTAGAGTTACTGTCACTGCTCTCTTGCTCCTCAGCCTCCTGACGCTTGACCTCGGCAACATATTCGGGATTTTCCTCTATTACAATCGGTTTTTTAAGTCCTCTGCCGGTATAGCTGATTTTTGTGACATGCGGGTCAATATCATTTCCGTCCTCATCTGTTTCAATTCCGTCAGAAATCGTAAGGTCAAGATAACCTGTATATTTCAGCTCAAACGGGAGCGACCAGCCGGAGTCAACAAAATAGACCTTATCATTCTGTTTAAGATAAACATAGGTGTTTCCCGCAGTTGTCTCATCCCCGACCATAAAGGTAAGCTTTTCGCCGGTGCTGTAGCTAACCGTTGCAGTAACACTCTTATCAGTAATCCCATAAACCGAAAGGTCGGCAGGGTTTTCCGCAATTTCCTTAGATGCAAGGAATTCGGTGCAGCTATCGGTCAAGCTTTCCAAAGCCTCGCTGTTTAGTTCAAATCCCTCGGCACCCGATAAGCTCCATTCGTTTTCTTTTGCTTGGTTCAAGGTAAATCCGCCGTTTTCATTTTTTGCAACAACGCTTCGGATTTGTTCCTTTTCAAACGCAAAAACATTGAGATAACCATATATATTGGTGCTCTCACTGCTGGTAATGTCAGATGAACCTCCAACAGGCTTTTCCTCGTTTTCGGGCCAAAGCGTGAGAACCAGCACCGCTGCAATCAACACAAGCAGTGCTGCCGCGGCAGCAATGATAATCCGAATTCGTTTACTCATAAGAACCTCCTGCGAATAAAGACCACAAGGCATGCAATGAGAAGAGACACAGGAATAACAACAGCGGCAATGCTGCCAATAATATTTGCCTGCGCATAGGTAATTCCTAACGCAGCAGCCGTAAGGCTCTTGGAAGGAATTAAAAGAGCATCATCTCTGCCAAGCATGGAGTCGACCGCCGCAATGGTGACATCCGGGTTTGCTGAGTAAGACTTTTCAAATAATTCATCCTCAAAGAAACCAATAGAATTAACAAACAAAAGGCTGGACTGAGAAACTTCAATCTCCTCACTGTATTTTGACAGCGTTGTGCGTGCCATAGCAATATAAGGATATGCTTCATTCTCGCCCTTTTCAAATCCATTTGCAGTTGCATTTCCAACCTTAGAGGTTTCGGTGTGCTGCAAAATGATGCTGTTTTCCATATTGACATCCAAAACACCAGCGATCTTGGCAGGGCGTCCGTAATATCCGAATGCCGAAACATCGGCAAAGGCAGAATCCAGTGTGAGGTTTGCATCAATAAATCTCAGGGTGTTGAGTGCAGGCATATTTGCATATGCAATAGACTCATCGCTCTCATAAACAACGCCGCTGGAAATCTCAAATCCCCAGTCATGAAGAAACGCTTCGAGATTCGGAAGCACCGGCTGGGTGTAATCGGCAACATACATGACATTCTTGCCGTACTTTCCGTTGTTAAAAAGGAAATCATCCAGCTTTTTGAGGTCTGTCTCGGAATAGTCCTTAGTAGGCGCTGCAATGATAAGCAGATTGCTTGTGTAATCAAGCTCCTTCAGGATGCTCTGGCTATTTACTTCATATCCATTGTTTTCAAGAAGACGAACCAGCTTGGCAAGCTCCTGTTCACCATGTCCGGTAATAACGGTGGCTTTGGGATTGTCCGAAGCGGTAACCACCATGATAGCGGTGGACAGCGCATATTCGGCTGTTAAACTATAGCTGACAGTGGAGCTATCCGTAGTACCATAATAGCTGCCGTTTTCATTTTCATCCTCGGTATAAATAAAGTCACCCGAAGTAAGCTGACGGTAACGATCGCCGCAAACGACAAGGGCATCGCCCAACGTCAACTCTATATTGTCATAGTCGGCTGCAAATCCGGGATTTTTATCAATGTCTACATAAGAAATGTCCAGATTAGGCGTATACATCTTGTATTTTTCAGCAAGCTTCAATATCTTATTATAATATTGATCTTTGAGCAGCTGCTTCTCATCACCGATAAAGATGATTTCTATTTCATAATCCTCAAGGGTTTTGAGATACTCAATAGACTCATCAGAAAGCTCATAATACTGCTTATCGGTAGTGTCAATATTGACAGCGGGAATCTTGGAAGCAACAAGATCGACCAAAATATTGCAGACAACAATAGCAGCAATAACAAGCGCAGTGAAAACCACCGACAGCGATCCATATTTCAGCCGCTTTTTCAGCTCCCCGCGTGACAGCCCCACTTTTTGCTCCTTACGCTCTTTCTTAAAGCGCTCTTCCTTTTGCTTAACAGCCGCATCTTCCTCTGCATTAGGCTCGATTTCTTCTGCAGCTGTCTCTTTATTCTCTTCATTCTCTTCAGAGACCTCAATATTTTCAGAGCTCTCCTCAATCAGTTCCTCTTGTTTTTTCTTCTTAAATAAACTCATCTTCTTTTCCTCCCTTCTTTAGCTCCAGCGGCGCTTCTCCATCACCCGTGTAGTAAGGAACAGGCAAATGGCAGTTGCGCTCAGGAAGAACATAATATTGGACAGGGAGACAACTCCCGCAACAAATGAATCATATTTTGTCTGGAATGATAACCAATAAAGAAAATCGGAAACAAAAGCAACAGGGACAAGCGATGCAAAGGAATCGATCATTAAAAGCATAAACATTACCGCATAACTCACGATAGCTGCGACCAGCTGATTTTCGGTGATGGATGAAATAAACAGTCCCACCGCAAGCAGAGCCGCACCCAGCAGCAGTAATCCCAGATAATTTCCGAAAATGTATCCCCATGTGGGCTGTGCAAGGAATGCAAGAACAACGGAGTAAACTAAGGTAATAGAAATACCGATAACATAAAGCAGGAAAGCCGCAAAGAATTTAGCCATTACGATTCCCACAAGAGAAACCGGTGCAGTAAGCAATGCTTGGTCGGTTTTCTGGCGGCGTTCTTCGCTTAAAAGACGCATGGTGAGAATTGGCATTGCCGAAAGAACGATAAGCGTAAACCCATCGAAAACATAAGCCATGTCAACGGTATCGCTGTACAGGGTTCCGAACCAAAAATAAATTCCGGTGAACAGATTAAAAATAATAAGAATAACATACCCGAGAGGGGTGGTAAAAAAGCTTTTAAATTCTCTTTTAAAAATAGCAAGCATTATCTTTTTCCTCCCTTACCCGAAGTTTGATTAACAAGTCCGATAAAGATTTCTTCCAGTGTTGCCTCCTGAGCTCTTATCATGAAAAGGCTCCAACCGCGCTCTAAAACACGCTTTGCAATTTCGTTTCGAAGGTCGGCGTCGTCCTTCACGCGAATTATAAAATCAAATGAACCGCTCTCCTTGCAGCCCGAGGTTTCCACCTTGTCAACACCGGGAATTTTAGAAAGCATACGGAACACGGCTGCTTCATCGGAAGCGCCGATACGCACCGTTAAATTTTTCAGCGAACCGAATTTACTGGTCAGATCCTGCGCCGAGCTGTCCGCAACGATCCTTCCGTTATTAATAATAATAATTCTGTCACAAACAGCCTGTACCTCCGAAAGAATATGGGAGGAAAGGATAACCGTGTGACTTTCGCCCAGTCTCTTAATAAGCGTGCGAATCTCAATGATCTGCTTGGGGTCAAGACCGACCGTCGGCTCGTCGAGAATAAGAACCGGCGGATTGCCGACCAGCGCCTGTGCTATGCCCACTCTCTGCTTATAACCTTTGGAGAGATTGCTGATAACGCGATTAGCAACATTATCAATACGCACCAGCCTGCAAATAGACTCAATATGCTCTTTTCTGGGAAGCTTTACCTTTTTCAGATCGTAGATAAAATTAAGATATTCAGTAACCGTCATCTGATAATAAAGTGGCGGCTGCTCAGGCAGATAACCAATCTGCTTTTTCACCTCGTAGGGCTCCTCCAAAATATCCTTACCGCCTATTTTAGCTTCACCCTCGCTGGCAGAAAGATAGCCTGTGAGAATGTTCATGGTAGTGGTCTTACCGGCACCGTTCGGCCCTAGAAATCC
>JAZQMT010000124.1:0-10667 GCA_045543635.1 Oscillospiraceae bacterium
GGATCAAAGGAATAGGGCTTGGGATAAGCGGCGTAAATGGATTCGTGAAGTGTGTTAATAGTGTGTTTCATGATAGAAAGCCTCCTTTTTGCTTTTAATCAATAAGACTACCATAATTATAGTGGTGACTAAAAAAAAGTCAATAAAAAAGCCGCAAAATATATAATTTTGCGGCTTTTTTGGTATTGTTTCATAATTTCGCTATTTGATTTTTGTGAGAGTTTGCTAATTTTCATCAATGGCTTCTGTATCCGGCTCAGCCTCCTGCTCAGCCTCCTGCGGTGCGGGAGCAATTTCGTCGGCTTTTGGATCGTCGGTTTCTTTCGGAGCTTTTAGCTCTACAAAGCCTTTTTCCATAAGTGAATCAAACTCAAGTTGATCTATTTTTTCATGCTCTAAGAGATATTCGGCAATGAGCTTTAGTTTATCCATATGCTCATTGAGAATATCAATAGCTTGCTTGTAAGCAGTATCAATAATAGAGCGAACTTCTTTATCAATTTCAAAGGCAATCGTTTCGGAATATCCGCGCGACTGCGAAATATTTCTTCCGAGAAAGACTTCGCCGTCTTCATCATGGCCGTAAACCATGTTGCCGAGTTTGTCGGAGAAACCATATTTGGTGACCATCGCTTTGGCTATCGCAGTGGCACGCTCCATATCGTTGGAAGCTCCGGTGGTAACATCATTTTGGGTGAGTGCTTCGGAGGCGCGTCCGCCAAGCAGGCCAACAATGGTTTCGCGCATTTCGTTTTTGGACATATGCATTTTATCCTGCTCAGGCAGCGACATGGTAAAGCCCGCTGCCATTCCACGCTGGATAATGGAAATGTGGTGAACCGGATCCTGCGTTTCCAGATAGTACATACAAATTGCATGCCCAGCTTCGTGATATGCGGTGATGCGATTATCTTTTTCAGTAACCTTGCGGGATTTCTTTTCGGTACCTGCGACAACCTTGATGGTAGCCTCCTCAATATCGGCTTCAATAATGGCCTTGCGGTTATTGCGGGCGGCTAAAAGAGCAGCCTCATTCATGAGGTTTTCAAGATCAGCTCCTGTAAATCCGGTGGTAGAACGGGCAATAACTTTAAGATCGACATCAGGACCAAGTGGCTTACCGCGGGAATGAACCTTTAAAATTTCCTCTCTGCCCTTTACATCAGGATAACCGACTACGATTTCTCGGTCAAATCTTCCGGGGCGAAGCAGTGCAGGGTCCAGAATATCGCGGCGGTTGGTAGCTGCGATAACGATAACGCCTTCGTTTATGCCAAAACCATCCATCTCTACCAGCAGCTGATTTAGGGTTTGCTCTCTCTCATCATGTCCGCCGCCGAGACCTGCACCTCTGTGACGGCCAACCGCGTCAATTTCGTCAATGAAAATAATGCTGGGAGAATTTTTCTTTGCTTGATCGAACAGATCGCGCACACGCGATGCACCAACGCCAACAAACATCTCAACAAAATCAGAGCCCGAAATGGAAAAGAAGGGGACTCCCGCCTCACCTGCAACAGCACGGGCTAAGAGGGTTTTACCTGTACCCGGAGGGCCCATTAAAAGAACTCCTTTTGGAATTCGGGCGCCTAATTCATTGAATTTTTTTGGGGATTTTAAGAAATCAACGATTTCGGCAAGCTCTTCCTTTTCTTCGTCTGCACCTGCAACATCTTTAAAGGTGGTCTTGCCTAATTTGGGATTGGCAATTTTTGCCTTGCCAAAGGAGGAGACCTTTCCGCCTCCGAGCCCTCCATCCTGCATTTTCTTCATCACGAAGATATATAGTCCGACCACTACTCCGATGGTAAGCAGTGTGGGAAGCAGAGCAAACCACCAAGGGGTAGGAGTGGCAGGCAGACGATCGCCCTGAATTCTTTGCTCCAAAGGCTTGCCTTTGTTATAGGCTTCCAGATAAGGCTCAACATCCTCTATAAAGAGCGTGATACTGGGGAGAGTATAAGAAAGCTTGTCACTGCCTATTTCCTTGTCTTTTTCAAAAAGAGTTAGGGAGAGATTGTTATTGTCAAAATTAATGATATATGATTTGACCTTGTTCTCTTCAAAAAGATTTACGATTTGATCGTATGTTAAGGTTTTCGGTGTGGGCATCATACGCCACATGCCCCAGATTAAGGCAAATATTGAAAGGGCTGCAAGTATAAAGCCTGTTATATTGCGTTTTTTCATCAAGCTTTTCCTCCGGTAGGTTATTTTTCATAAACTTGGGGTTTTAAAACTCCGACAGCAGGGAAATTGCGATATTTCTCATCAAAATCAAGCCCGTATCCCACGACAAACTCATCGGGAATATCAAAGCAGTAATAATCTGCCTTAATGTCCACTTTGCGGCGTGAGGGCTTGTCAAGCAGTGTTGCAATGCGGATACTGCGGGTTCCGCGCTGCTCTAAAAGACCGGTGATGTATTTTAAGGTCATTCCGCTGTCAAGAATGTCCTCCACGATAAGAACGTCGTAGCCGTGCAAATCTAAATCAAGGTCTTTAACGATCTTAACAACACCCGAGGTCTTAACGCCGCTTCCATAACTCGAAACTGCCATAAAATCAATTCTGGCAGGGATAGTGATGGCGCGCATGAGGTCAGCCATAAAAACCACCGAGCCTTTTAAAATGCTGACTAAGAGCAAATTTTTGCCTTGGTAATCGCGGCTTATCTGGGCTCCCAGCTCGGTTACTTTTTGGCGAATTTCTTCTTCGGTCACAAGGATCTTTAAAATGTCATTTTTCATTTTGGATTTTCTCCGTATTCCTTAGATGTTCTTCAAAAATCTCGATAAAAAGGATTTTTTGTGTCTGCTCGCTTACAGCGGCAGAGCGATCAACTCCCAAGCCTTCTACCCAAAACACATGGGAAGAGCAGGCTAACACAGGTATTATATCCCTTTTTTCAACAGGAATTTTTGACTCATTAAAAAGTTTTTTTAAAGTTTTTGTAACATTTCGGGGAAAAAGGGTAATAAAATCGCCGCTTTTCCGAGGGCGAAAAACAAAACCATTGTTTATTATATCATAGTCTAAACAATTTTTTAATAGTTTTTGGGAATTTTTTTTGATTTTTATAAATTCTTGCTGTGAAATTTCACCAAGCTTTAATATCCGCCCATCGGGCAGAAGATATTCTCCGCAAGCGGCAGGAATTTGATAGTGGGCTTTGGGCTTTTTCTGCCGTTTTTCGAAACGAATGATATTGTCATCATCGCAGATGATAAATCCGTCTTTGCAGACAGAGATGCAAAAACTTCCATTTTCTGCCGCAGAGAGAATTTCATCACAGCGTTTTTTTGTTAGCATAACATTATTTTCTGTAAACAACTTTGCGATTATTCCGCGTTTTAGCGTAATATCGGCTTTTAAAAATTTATCCCTGTCAATACCGCCGTATTTCGCGGCTTTTTTATAAAAGCAATCGGTTTGTTTTTCAATAAAAGCTGCTTGCTCGCGAGCAAGCTCGGTTAAGTTTTGCACCGCAAATTCAAAAGCAGGGTTTAATTTTTTTAAAGCCGGAATCAGTTGAGCTCTAATGAAATTTCGGCTGTAATTTGTGTCAAAGTTGGTGGTGTCGGTCATAAAAGGCTGCGAGATTCGCGCAAGGTATGCTTCAATTTCCTCTCTGGTACATTCAATGAGCGGGCGAATAATGTTGTTGCGTACAGGGGCGATAGAGGAGAGACCGGCAGGTGAAGTACCTCTCGCAAGATGAAAAATTAAAGTTTCGGCACAGTCACTAAGCGTGTGCGCTGTAGCAATTTTTGCACCGCCTATTTCTTGAGATGTTTTATCAAAAAAATTGTAACGCACTTGGCGGCCGCATTCCTCAAAACCAAGCTTTTTCTCTTGAGCAAGCGCTTTTACATCGCAACGCAAAAGATAAAAAGGAAGGGTGTGCAGAGCGCAGAAATCTCGTACAAACTTTTCATCTCGGTCAGCTTCCTCTCCGCGTAAAAGATGATTTACATGGCAGACCGAGAGACTAAGCGAAAGCTCAGTGCGAATTTCTAAAAGAAAGCAAAGCAGTGCCATGGAATCAGCACCGCCTGAAACAGCGGCAATAATTCGATTGCCTTGTTGAAGCATTTTATAGCGGCGGACAGTTTGCAGAGCTTTATTATTCATCTTTTAAATATCCTAAGGTTGAAAATTTGGTGTATTGACCATCCCAATGGAACTGAATGGTTTTTGCCTCGCCGTGGCGGTTTTTGGCAATCTTACAGTTAACGATATAGCTGTTACCTATCGGAGCGCCGCCTTGTCCTTGTTGCCCCTGTTGCCCATCGTTATTTTCATTTTCACGGTAAAGCATTAAAACAATATCGGCATCCTGCTCAATTGAACCGGATTCACGCAGGTCGGAAAGCATGGGCTCGGGACTCTTTTCAGAGGCACGGCTTAGCTGTGAAAGAACGATTACGGGAACATTTAAGTCACGCGCTAAAATTTTCAGGTCTCTTGTGATGGCAGAAACCTCCTGCACGCGGTTATCAATGCGCTTTGCCGAGGTCATCAGCTGCAAATAGTCTACGATAACCAGCCCTAAATCGTTAACTCTGCGCAATTTTGCACGCATATCGGCAATATTGATGCTGGAGGTGTCATCAATGTAAATGGCAGATGACGAGAGAATACCCGAAGCTTCGGCAAGGTCTGCCCATTGTGAATCTTCCAGCTGACCGATGCGAAGCTGGGTATTGGGAATGCGGGCTGCCGAGGAGAGCATTCGCATAACAAGCTGTTCCTTGGACATTTCCAAACTAAACACCGCAACGCTTTTTCCTGAGCGTTCACCCACATGAGAAGCAATGTTCAGCGCAAGACTGGTTTTACCAACACCGGGGCGTGCTGCGATAATGATAAGGTCGGATTTATTAAGACCGTTGGTTGTGCGGTCTAAATCCGAAAAACCGGAGGAAAGCCCCAACAGCCCGCCGCGGCTCTCACGGGAGAGGCGCTGTAGGTCGTCATAGGTATTAACGATAACATCGGAAATATGTACAAGGCCGGTCGAATCCCTGCCTTGGCGAATTTCAAAGATTTTTTGCTCGGCGTGGTCTAAAAGGTCCTTGGCATCAATGCCCTCATTTGCTTCGCGGCGAATATCACCCGAAACCTGAATTAAACGGCGCACATAATACCGTTCTCGAACAATTTTGGCATATTCATCTACATTTTTGGTGGTAGGAACAACCTGTACAAGCTGTGTCAGGTATAGTTTTGCCTGCTCGTCACTGTCAAAAATATGCTCGTTTCTCGCCCTGCCTAAAACGGTGATGAAATCCATGGTTTCTCCTGCCGAAAACATGGAAAGCATTAACGAAAAAAGCTCACGATGCTGCTGTTTGTAAAAACAGTCAGCAGTAACATATTCCAAAACCGTCGGCATACAAGAGGGGTCGAGAAGAAGTGCGCCGAGCACCGATTGCTCCGCCTCCGGATCAAAGGGGAGCTGCTCAAAGCTGTCGGTGAAAGCATCCATTTTTATTCCTCCGTCAATTTTAGACTAATTTAAGGGTGTAGAACCTTTTTTGCAAAAGCGGCAGTCTCCTTAAAAGAAGAAGCCCCTATAATGGGAAAACTTTCGCAGCAAAAAAGCATGTGCTGTGAAAGGTCAAAAGCTGCGGGAACGATAAGGGCACCCTCCGTCTTGAGGGCGCGGCCTTTGATAAGCTTAAGGGTCTTGTCCGAAAGCTTTTCGGAAATGAACAGTGGAATTACCGAAACCTTTCCTTTCTTTGCGCTATCATCATAAAATGCAACGCTCATGGCGTACTTTGCAAGCTTTTGGCATAGTTCTGCCTCAGCCTCTCGATCATGCACGATAAAACAGAAAACACGCAAATCTTTAGGTAAATGCGATTTTGGTGCTGTCAACATTTTAAAGCTGTGGTGCGCGATGGAAATATATTCACTTTTTTGAAAATGAGTTTCAATTTTGGCACAGTAGCTTTGATGATCCATCAAAATCGCCCCTTACTGTTCACAAACAGTTACTTTGAGATTAGCGATAACGCCTGAGTAAAGCTTAATGGGAACAGTAAATGTTCCGAAAGCTTTGATGTCTGCATCAAGCATGATCTTTTTCTTATCAATGTCTAAAGAAAGTGCTTTCTTAATTTCGGCTGCGATTTCTTTGGAGGTCACCGAGCCAAAGAGTCTTCCGCCGGCTCCTGCTTTGGCTGCAATGGAAATTTGAGCGGCATCAAGCTTTTTCTTAGCCTCTTGGGCAGCGTCTTTCAGTTCTTTCTCGTGATGCTCTTTGGAGGCAACTGCGTTGTTGTATTCATTCATTGCCTGTGCATTGGCTTCAACTGCAAGTCCTTTGGGAAACAAAAAGTTTCTGGCATATCCGTCTGAAACATTGATGATCTCACCTTTTTTTCCGTTCCCCTTTACATCTGCTTTTAAAATAACCTTCATTTTTATTTACCTCCTGTTTTTTGTGTCGAAGCGGTTTCTTCAAAATAACTGTCTATAGCGGCAAGCAGCTGCTTACGCACCTGTGCACAGCTTTCCGCTTTTATCTGTGCTCCCGCCATAGTCAGGTGTCCGCCGCCGCCCATTTTTTCCATAATAAGCTGAACATTAACGGCACCGAAGGAGCGTGCCGAAATGGAAACAACGCCATCTCTTAAATACATAACGAATGATGCCGAAACATCACGGATGCGCAAAAGCTCATCTGCTGTCTGCGGAACAGCTAAAAGAAGCTCATCTGTAAATTCGTCCTGACAGGAAATGGCACAGCCGCGCTCGATCTGGGCAGCTGAAATGAGTTTTGCACGCTGATGATATGTTTCAATTGAACTTGCAAACCAGTGGTTTACTTTAACAAGGTCTGCACCGCTGCGGCGCAGAAATGCCGCTGCCTCAAAGGTGCGAACACCGGATTTGATGATAAAATTCTTGGTATCTAACATAATTCCCGAAAGCAGTGCTTCCGCTTCCAGCTTGGAAATCTTAGCATCATCCCCGAAGTACTGAACAAGCTCGGTCACCATTTCGCTGGCAGAGGATGCGTTAGGCTCATGATAGAAAATAACTGCATTGTCAATGTGATTTACCATCTTGCGGTGGTGATCTACGATAACAATGCTTGAAACCTTCCTTAAAAGCTCAGGACATTCCACAAAATCGGGATTATGCGTGTCCACAACAACAAGCAGCGTCTGCTTGGAGGCAGTTTCCAAAGCCTGCTGCGGCGAAATAAACGCGCTTTCAAAGCCGCCGCGGCAAAGATAATCAATAAGATCGCGGGAAAGATTTGCTTCACGGTCTATGCAGATGTGTACAGGTTTAGAAACCGAGGTAATTGCGTTGTAAAGTCCGATGGCGGCACCGACACAATCGAAGTCTGCCATCTTGTGCCCCATAATGATAACATTATCACATTCCAAAACCAGCTCGCGCAGTGCCGAGGCAATCATGCGCGAACGAACTTTGGCACGCTTTTCAACACCCTTGGAAAGCCCGCCGAAAAATTCAAACCCATGTGCACTTTTAACGGCAACCTGGTCACCGCCACGCCCCAGCGCCATGTCCAGCGCCTGCCGCGCCATCATATCAGACTCGCGCAAAGTTTCTGCATCCTGCCCGATACCCATGGAAAGGGTGGCGTAAACGCGATCAGTTGCAACAGCTTTATGAACTTTATCCAGAATGCTGAATTTATCTTGTATAAACTGTTTTAAATGCTGATTGTCAATGATTGCAACAAAACGATCCTTTTCTATCTTGCGGAAAAAACCGTTTGATTCGGTTACAAATGCTTTTTCCAAAGCGGATTCAATGCGGCTTACAAGAAAGTTCTTTTGGCTGCCGTTTGCGCTGTCCATAAGCTCGTCGTAGTTATCAATAAGTATCTGAACGACCGAGGCTTTTCTGCGGTGAAACTGTTCGGCTTCATTTTTAAGAGTGGTATTGTCTATAAAATAAAGAACAGTGAATTTTTGCTTTTCGCTTTCTAGTTCGGTGGAAAATGTTGTGTAATTTCTGTCACCGTAACTAAGCTCGCCCGCTGCGCGGTCTATATACTGAAAGCGGTCTGTAAAAAAGCTGCCGTAAACATTATCTCCGCCCAGAACTTCAATAGAGAATTTGTCATTATACCAAACAAATTCGTTTTGCTGATTGATAACGCAAACTGCAAGCGGAAGCTTTCCCAGCGTTTCGCGGCTTTCGGCGGCGAGATTTTTGGAAAGATTGGAAAAAAATTCGTATGCCTCGCGCTTGATAAGCTTGGAATAGAAGATGAACACGGCAAAACATACCGTGGTAACAGCAAGCTCAATAAACGATGCCGTTGTGTTGAAAAAGGCTGTTACAACAGAAAAAGAAAAAGCGATTATAAATAAACCGATGAGTGCAATGTTAAAAAGGTTTCTGCCTTTTTTCATGATGTCGGCCTCCCGATGGAAAATTTATGCGTTAATGATAATAGGCAGTATCATGGGGTGACGCTTGGTTTTTTGAAAAACAAAAGATGCCAGCGCTTCTCGCACATTGGATTTTATCATAGGCCAGTCTATGCTGCCGCCGCGAAGAGAATTCTCAATCGCATTCTTGGCAATTTCACGCGCATTGTCCATGAGTTCTTCCGATTCACGCACATAAACAAAGCCTCTTGAAATGATGTCAGGTCCTGAGAGAAGCTTACCTGTTGCTGTACTGATAGCTGCTGCCACGATGATAAGCCCATCTTCGGCAAGATGCTTTCTGTCGCGAAGAACGATGCTCCCGACATCACCGACTCCCAGTCCGTCAACCAGAACTTTGCCTGCCTGAACCGTTTCTTTAAAACGCATCTCCTGTCCATCGGTTTCAATAACCTTTCCAAGGTCTGAGATGACGATATTTTCTTTTTCAATGCCCATGCTTTCGGCAATAAGGGCATTTTTGCAAAGGTGCTTGTATTCGCCGTGAACGGGAATATAGTATTTGGGCTTGACAAGCCCTATGATAAGCTGCAGCTCGCTTTTGCAGGCGTGACCGGAAACATGCACTTCGTACATTTTTTCATAAATAACCTCGGCACCCAGCTTCATCAGCTCGTTGATAACCCTGCCAACCAGCTTTTCATTTCCGGGAATGGGGGTTGCCGAAATAATGATAAAGTCATTGGAGTTTACCGAAACCTGTTTGTGATCACCTGAGGACATACGGGACAGTGCCGACATGGGCTCTCCTTGGCTGCCGGTGGTTACAATAACCATTTCATCGGCACGCAGGCGGCCGGTAGATTCGATGTCAACAAGAATGTTTTCGGGAACGGTGAGATAACCGAGCTCGATCGCGGTTTCAACAGTAGCAATCATGGAACGCCCCGAAACAGCAACCTTTCTGCCGAATTTTTCGGCAACGTCAATGATTTGTTGAATACGGTGAATATTCGAAGCAAAGGTAGCAATAATAATGCGCCTTCCTTCTGCCCGCTGGAACAGCGGTTCAAAGGATTCGCCAACATGGCGCTCGCTGTTGGTATAACCGGGACGCTCGGCATTGGTAGAATCTGTCATCAGGGCTAAAACGCCCTCGCTTCCAAGCTGTGCAAAACGAGCGAGATCAATCATTCCTCCCTCAATAGGAGTGTAGTCTATTTTAAAGTCACCCGTGTGGACCACCATTCCGACAGGTGTACGGATAGCAAAGCCACAGGCATCGGGAATAGAATGGTTTACATGGATAAACTCTGCGCTCATGCAACCGAGGCGGACAATGCTGCCGGGGGATACAACATTAAGGGTTGCAGCTCCAAGCAATTTGTGCTCAGCAAGCTTGTTTTTAACAAGCCCCAAGGTCAGTTTTGTTCCGTAAATAGGAACATTAATTGATTTTAAAAGATAGGGCAGGGCGCCGATATGGTCCTCGTGCCCATGGGTGAGGATGATACCGCGGATTTTGTCAGCATTTTTAATGAGATAGGTGAAATCCGGTAATACAACATCTATGCCCAGCATTTCATCATCAGGGAATGCTATTCCGCAGTCAAGAACGATGATGTCATTTTCATATTCAAAAACAGTAATGTTTTTGCCGATTTCATTAAGCCCACCCAACATAATGATGCGAAGGGGAGTTTTGGGAGTGACGGGTTTTCTGCGGGCAGTCGGCTTTCTTGCGGGAAGAGAATGAGAGGCAGTGTGTTCCTGTGCCGGCCTTCTTTCTTTTTTCTGCTGTGGCTTTGTACTGGTTTTTTTCGCTCGCTCATTTACCGGCTTTTTGCTTTGTGCCGATGCTTTGTGAAAAGTCTTTTTCTGGTCTTTTCCCTTGCGAGGCTGGGTTGCCCGAGGATTTTTTTGTGGTTTATTTAGTTCGGTAGTTGACACTATAAAATTTACCTCCGTTTTGTTTTGGCAACGTAGGATGTGGGGAAACGCACAGCCACATCTTGCTCGTGCCTGATATGTAAAAATATAAAAAGTTATAAAAGAGTACAAAAAGGCATTTTAATATTCATTTATTATACAATATAAAGATGAATTAGTCAAGAACACTCTCTCGCATTATTACCTCAAACTGTAGGATTACAATTGATGTGTTACAAAGCTGAAAAATAAAAGATGACGAATGGAAGATCCTGTGTTACAGTTAAGTTGCTCAGACAAAACAGACAGGAGGATCAACCATTCGTCATGAACAAGATAACACAGGATATG
>JAZQMT010000125.1:0-1623 GCA_045543635.1 Oscillospiraceae bacterium
GTAACACATCAATTGTAATCCTACAATGTATTGGGATTTATTTTTCAATATGATAATTGACAAAAACTGTTAAAGATATTATAATAAAGATATATTTTTTATGAAGGAGTGGGAACTGTGGGATATGCAGAGGAGCTTGCCTGTTTAATTGAAAAAAGGCAGGACGAATTTATAAAATTAAGCGATGATATTTGGGATTTTGCCGAATCGCGTTTTGAGGAGCATAAATCGGCAGCGGCACAGATAGAATATCTAAAATCACTTGGATTTAAAATTACACAGGGGCTTGGCGGCGCTGAAACTGCTTTTGTTGCAGAGGCGGGAAGCGGCAAGCCTGTTATCGCGTTTCTTGGTGAATATGATGCTTTAAGCGGTCTTTCGCAAGAGGCAGATGTCGATTGTCATACGCCTATCGTTGAGGGAGGCATCGGTCACGGATGCGGGCATAACCTTTTAGGAGTTGGAAATGTTGCGGCTGTTGTAGCGCTTAAAGAATATATGGAAGAAAAAGGCATTTTCGGAACGATAAGATACTATGGCTGTCCCGCGGAGGAAAATGCGGGAGGTAAGGCTTTTATGGTGAGAGACGGCTGCTTTGATGACTGCGACATCGCGCTGACCTGGCATCCCGCATGGCAGAATGCAGTGCGAGCCAATGGTTCTCTTGCAAACTTCCGCGTGTTTTTCACCTTCCATGGCAAATCTGCTCACGCCGCAGGCTCTCCGCATCTGGGTAGAAGTGCGCTTGATGCGGTGGAGCTCATGAATGTTGGCGTCAATTATATGCGCGAGCATATGATCGATCAGGCGCGCGTTCATTATGCAGTTACCAATACCGGTGGTACCGCTCCCAATGTGGTGCAGTCGGAAGCGCAGGTGCTTTATGCTATTCGTGCGCCGCGCGTTCAGCAGGTCAAGGAGCTTTATGACCGTGTCTGCAAAATTGCACAGGGTGCAGCCCTCATGACCGAAACAGAGGTGGAAATTAAGCAGGTTGCAGCTTATGCCGACTATATCGGCAATGACATCATTGCTGATCGCCTGCGCGAACATATGAAAGCCATGCTGCCGATAGGCTATACAGATGAGGAAATGGCTTATGCTGAAAAATTCAACAAAGTTATCACCGAGCTTGATGTACTTAATCTTAAAAATACTGCAAAGAAATACGCGGGCAAGGACAGCGCAAAGCTGCTTGAGCAGTCCATATGGGATTTCCTGGTACCTGACTTCACTACAGGCGGATCCACTGATGTTGGTGATGTTAGCTGGGTTTGTCCTACCGGCTGGTTCTCCGGATTAACTTTAGCTGCCGGCACTCCCAGTCACGCGTGGCAAACAACTGCACAGGGAAAAGGTCCTGTTGCACATAAGGGTATGCTTTTCGCTGGCAAGGTTCTGGCGGTTACCGCCTATGATTTCTTAACCAACCCTGAGCTTGTTAAAAAAGCCCATGAGGCTTGGCTTGAGAACCTTGACGGAGAGGTTTATCCCAATGCGCTTCCCAAAGATGCTAAGCCCGAAGTGTGGTAATATAAAATGTATGGACAATGAAAGCTGCCGCTTCAATGTAGATATTGAAGCGGCAGCTTAATTTGTCTGTGACAAAGTTAACCCCCTGTT
>JAZQMT010000126.1:0-2036 GCA_045543635.1 Oscillospiraceae bacterium
GCGGCTTGCCATAACGCCGGGAACAGCGCAGCCTACCGTGATAACAAACGGAATGACCGATTTTCCCGAAAGACCGACCTTCTTAAAGATGGGGTCAAGTACAACGGCAACACGGGACATATATCCGCAGTCCTCTAAAATAGCAATCATAAAATACATTACCATAACGAGAGGTAAAAAACCCACGACAGCGCTTACACCGCCGTTAATACCTTCGGTAAGGAAGTTTACAAGAAATTCGTTTCCGCCTGCAAGAAGGCCGGCAACCCATTCTTTGAACATATCAATAATGGTTACAAGTCCCGGAATCTCAACCGAGCCGATTGTAACACCCTCGGCTATCCAAGGACCTATCCATGCCTGAGAAATCTGGAAAACCAGCCACATAACAACGGCAAAAATGGGAATTCCGAGCCATTTGTTTGTGAGAACAGCATCAATCTTGTCACTGAAGTTCCTGTCCTTGGTTAAAATCTGACGCTTTTCAACCTTTGAAACGATACTATTTACAAAAGCAAATCTCTTTCTGTCCGCCTCAGTAACCGCTTTTTTATTTGTAAGGTCTATGTCACCTTGGATATAAGGAGCGGGCGAAATTTTTCCGATGCAGGCTACAGCTGCCTTAACAACCGACTTTAAACCCTCTGCTGAAACAGAAACCGTTTCAATAACGGGACAACCGAGCTTTTCCGAGAGTGCCTCGGTGTCGATTTCTATATGCTTCTTTTGGTTGATGTCGCTTTTGTTTAAAGCAACAACAAGAGGTATACCGAGCTCTAAAAGCTGGGTGGTAAAGAATAGACTTCTGCTTAAGTTAGTTGCATCAACAATATTAATGATGACATCAGGGTTTTCGTTTTTAACATAAGAGCTGGTAACACTCTCCTCACTTGTAAAAGGGGACATGGAGTATGCGCCCGGCAGATCAACCGCTATGAGTTCCTCTTTTGAATTATGATAAACTTTTTTTATGGGATGTTCTTTTTTATCAACGGTAACACCTGCCCAGTTGCCCACCTTTTCGCTTCTTCCGGTTAGCGCGTTGTACATGGTGGTTTTTCCGCTGTTGGGGTTGCCTGCGAGAGCAATTCTCATTTTGTTTTCCTCCTGTGGACTGGATTTTCATGCATGCATTTAAGTTAGCGTATGCTAACTGAATGTTGAAACAAAAAGCTGAAACAGAAGCTAATAAAAAGACTATATAATGATAGCTTCTGCCAGCTGATTATCAATATTGTATCTGCTATCCTTAATAGAAACGATACAGCCGCCCTTTAAATGTGATACAACGGTAATGGGTTCACCGCTGTAACAACCTAACGAGAAAAGAAAAGCATCAAGCTCTTCATCATCAGTTACGATTTTTTGGATAATATATTCTTTTCCCTCTTGGGCACTTTTTAATGTCATATCAGTCACCGAAAATTAAAAATTAAACGAATTAGCATATGCTAACTACTAACACATATTACCACCACATGTGCAGTTTGTCAATAGTTTTTTTCAAAAAATGTAAAAATCACAGCACTTGAAAAAACAGGAAAGTGTGGTATAATAAAATTACATTTTTTTGGAGGTAAAGTTTATGCGGTTGCTTGAATCAGGCGAAATGTATCTTGAAACGATATATGTACTTTCCAAAAAAGGCGGAAGTGTCCGCTCGGTAGATGTAGGGGAATATATGGGTTATTCCAAGCCGAGTGTCAGCCGTGCGGTGTCTATTCTCAAAAAAGGCGGGTATATTACAGCGGATAAAGATGGCTCGCTGCTTTTAACGCAGCAAGGGCGTGCGCTTGCCGAAAAGATATATGAGCGGCATGACCTGCTTACAGAGTTTCTTATAAAACTTGGTGTGGACAGAGAAACCGCTGCCGAAGATGCCTGTAAAATGGAGCATGACATCAGCGATGCCACTCTTGAAGCCATTCGTCGTCACCTTAAACAAAAATAAAGCATAAAAAACATCTGCTGACTTTTCAGCAGATGTTTTTTTAGGCACTTTATGCAACAACACGGACCTTTAAGGGATGGATAGT
>JAZQMT010000127.1:0-11400 GCA_045543635.1 Oscillospiraceae bacterium
TAGTCTCATACTCAACGTGAGCGGTGTTGATGGTGATTCCTCTTTCTCTCTCTTCGGGAGCCTTATCGATCATGTCATATGCCATGAACTCAGCGTCACCGAGGATACCAAGAGTTTTGGTGATTGCAGCGGTAAGGGTAGTTTTACCATGGTCAACGTGACCGATGGTACCGATGTTAACGTGCGGCTTATTTCTTTCAAATTTTTCTTTTGCCATTCTGTTTTTCCTCCTTAAAATGAAAAATTATATGGTTTCAAAATAAAGTGTAACTATATTTTAGCAATAATTTGGAAAAATATCAAGTACTTATACCAAACTATTCACTTTTTTTCGCTCTTGCAGTCATAATTCCTTCTGCAATAGACTTAGGAACCTCAATATAATGACTGGGTTCCATCGTATACTGACCTCTACCCTGTGTTTTGGAACGCATATCAGTTGCATAACCAAACATCTCAGAGAGGGGAACAAAGGAGTTGATCTGCTGAGCACCGATTCTGGGCTCCATGCCCTGAATCTGACCACGGCGAGCATTTAAGTCGCCAATGACATCGCCCATGTATTCTTCAGGAACGATAACGGTTACCTTCATGATAGGCTCGAGGATAACGGGATCTGCCTTCCTCATAGCCTCTTTGAATGCCTGAGAACCGGCAATCTTAAATGCCATTTCAGAGGAGTCGACCTCGTGGTACGATCCATCATAGAGGGTTACCTTAACATCAACAACGGGATAACCTGCAAGAACGCCTGCCTGCATAGCTCCCTGAATACCCTGATTAACAGGCTCGATATACTCTTTGGGGATAGCACCGCCAACGATTTGGTTTACAAACTCATAGCCCTTAACGGACTCATTGGGTTCAACCTTAATCTTAACATGACCGTACTGACCCTTACCACCGGACTGACGGGCATACTTATGGTCAACATCAGCATTTCTGCGAATGGTTTCCTTATAAGCAACCTGCGGTTTACCAACATTAGCTTCGACCTTAAATTCACGAAGAAGTCTGTCAACGATGATTTCGAGGTGAAGCTCGCCCATTCCGGCGATGATGGTTTGTCCGGTTTCTTCGTCGGTGTAGGTTCTGAAGGTGGGATCCTCTTCCGCAAGCTTTGCGAGAGCAACACCCATCTTTTCCTGACCGGCTTTAGTCTTAGGCTCGATAGCAACGCGGATAACAGGATCCGGGAATTCCATCGACTCAAGGATGACCGGATTCTTCTCATCACAGAGAGTATCACCGGTGGTGGTATTCTTAAGGCCAACTGCAGCAGCAATATCACCTGCATAAACAGTATCAATATCTTCTCTGTGGTTGGCATGCATCTGCAGAATTCTTCCGATACGCTCACTGGAATCCTTATTGGAGTTGTAAACGCCGGAACCTGCATTGAGTTTACCGGAGTAAACACGGAAGAAGCAGAGTTTTCCGACAAAGGGGTCGGTTGCGATCTTGAAGGCAAGCGCAGAGAACGGTGCATTGTCATCAGAAGGCATTTCCATTTCTTCCTCAGTTTTGGGGTTGACACCCTTAATAGCAGGAATGTCAATGGGGGCGGGCATAAAGTCGATAATCGCATCAAGCAATTTCTGAACGCCCTTATTCTTATAGGATGTTCCGCAGCAAACGGGAACAAAGGTGTTATCAATGGTCGCCTTACGGATGACCTTTTTGATTTCCTCGGCAGTGATTTCCTCACCCTCGAGGTATTTCATCATGACATCTTCATCCAGCTCGGCAACAGCCTCGAGAAGCTGTGCTCTATACTGGTCGGCTTTTTCTTTCATGTCAGCAGGAATTTCCTCGACACGCATGTCTTTACCGAGATCGTCATAATAAATATCAGCATTCATTTCAACAAGATCGATAATGCCGCGGAAAGTATCCTCGGAGCCGATAGGCAGCTGGATAGGAACAGCGTTACATTTGAGTCGATCATGCATCATGTCAACAACATTGTAGAAGTTCGCGCCCATGATGTCCATCTTATTGATGTACGCCATACGGGGAACCTTATAGTTGTCTGCCTGACGCCACACTGTTTCGGATTGAGGCTCAACGCCACCCTTTGCACAGAAAACGGTAACCGATCCGTCGAGAACACGCAGAGAACGCTCAACCTCAACGGTAAAGTCAACGTGTCCGGGGGTGTCGATGATGTTAATGCGGTGTCTGGGATACTGTCCCTCCGAGCCACTCCAATAAGCAGTGGTAGCAGCGGAAGTAATGGTAATACCGCGCTCCTGCTCCTGAACCATCCAGTCCATAGTAGCGGAGCCATCATGAGTCTCGCCGATTTTGTGAGTTCTACCGGTGTAGAAAAGAATTCTCTCGGTAGTGGTTGTCTTACCGGCGTCAATGTGGGCCATTATGCCGATATTTCTTGTTAATTCAAGGGGTATTTCTCTTGGCATATTGTCCTCCTGTTTTATTACCCCGCATTTTTCGCGGGAACTTGAAATCTTTTGTTGTAAGCTAAGCCCACAATCTTACCAACGGTAATGTGCAAATGCCTTGTTAGCCTCTGCCATTTTGTGGGTATCCTCACGCTTTTTAACAGCAGCGCCGGTTCCATTGATTGCATCAACGATCTCAGCTGCAAGACGCTCTTTCATAGTCTTTTCGCTGCGAGCGCGAGAATAGGTTGTAAGCCAACGCAGTCCTAAAGTGACTCTTCTGTCAGGTCTGACCTCGATGGGAACCTGATAGGTTGCACCACCGACACGGCGAGCTTTAACCTCCAGAGCAGGCATGATATTCTCCATTGCCTTCTCAAAGGAATCCAAAGCCTCAGCTCCTGTTTTCTCCTTGACAATATCGAATGCGCCATATACGATCTTCTGAGCAACACCGCGCTTACCATCGACCATAACGTTATTGATAAGTCTGGTAACGAGCTTGGAATTGTACATAGGATCGGGCAGAACATCTCTTTTTGCGATTCTTCCTCTTCTTGGCACTTCGCTTCCCTCCTTCACATAATGATATCATAGGTACTCGAAAGTAAATCTTCCGCTTGCCAGTCTAAAAGGCGAAACAAGATGTTCTCTTTATTTCAAGCCTTCAACACTGAAAGCATTCTTTCGGATTTTACTTAGAAGCACCGGCCTTGGGTCTCTTCGCTCCGTATTTAGAGCGGCCCTGCATTCTGTTAGCAACGCCCTGAGTATCAAGGGTGCCGCGAATGATGTGGTAACGAACACCGGGAAGGTCTTTTACTCTTCCTCCGCGGATCAGCACAACACTGTGCTCCTGCAGATTGTGTCCAATACCGGGAATATAGGCCGTAACTTCAGTTTGGTTTGTCAGTCTTACTCTGGCAACTTTACGAAGTGCAGAGTTCGGCTTTTTGGGGGTCATGGTTCTGACCGCAGTACAAACACCGCGTTTCTGAGGCGAGTTTTGGTCGGTAGCTTCCTTCTTTTTAGAGTTGTAACCCTTTAAAAGAGCAGGAGCAGTAGACTTTTTCTCAAGGCTCTCTCTTCCCTTTCTAACGAGCTGATTAAAGGTCGGCATAGCGCACCTCCTTACATATTTTTTCCTGCTTTGGCAGGTATTTATAGCACCGCTTTAGCGGAGTTATAACGCATAACAGGCCGAATTTTAGACATTTCGGCACAGTTTAATATTGTATCACCTATTCCTTATTTTGTCAAGGTATTTTCTCCCTATTCCTGAAAATTTCCGCATTCACAAAAAGTGAATGCGGAAATACTCAATTTATTCGGCTGCGCTTTCCTCTGTAAGCACATCAGGTTCAGACTGCTTCTCTACAGCAACATCAGTATAGCACTGCATACCGGTTCCTGCAGGAATAAGCTTACCGATGATGACATTTTCTTTAAGACCGAGCAACGGATCGCTCTTGCCTTTGATGGCAGCATCGGTTAGGACCTTGGTAGTCTCCTGGAAGGAAGCTGCAGACAGGAAGCTGTCGGTAGCGAGAGATGCCTTGGTGATACCTAAAAGCACCGCAGTGCTGGTAGCTTCCTTGGCATTTACATCGCCGGCAGCAATTTGCTCTCTGACCTCTTCATTGATAGACTCAAGCTCGCCTTTTTCAATAACGGTGCCGGGCAGAAGTCCGGTTGTTCCGCCATCAACGATCTTGACCTTTTTCATCATTTGACGAATGATGACCTCGATATGCTTATCATTGGTGTCAACACCCTGCAGACGGTAAACCTTCTGTACCTCGGCAATCAGGTAATCTCTTACTGCATCTGCACCCTTGATAGCGAGAACATCGTGAGGATTAATGGAACCTTCGGTAAGAAGGTCACCTGCTCCGACAATGTCGCCCTCTTTGACGCGCATACGGGAACCATAAGGAATTTGATAAAGCTTCTCCTCGTCGATAAGGTCGCCATCAGTGGAGTTAAAGGGCATAACACCGACAAAACGCCCCTTCTTGGTCTCTTTAATAGAAACCTTACCGGCAATTTCGGTAACAATTGCATTATGTTTGGGCTTTCTTGCCTCAAACAGTTCTTCAACTCTCGGCAGACCCTGCGTAATATCTTCAGCAGAGGCAATACCACCGGTGTGGAAGGTTCTCATGGTAAGCTGAGTACCCGGCTCACCGATAGACTGTGCAGCAATGATACCGACAGCCTCACCGACAGCAACAGCCTTACCTGTTGCAAGGTTAGAACCGTAGCACTTGGAGCAAATGCCCTGCTTGGATTTACATTTAAGAATAGAGCGTATCTTGACCTTCTCTGCACCAGATGCAACGATTTTCTCGGCATCAATATCCGTGATGATCTTATCCTTACTAACTAAAACTTCGCCGTTTTCATCAACAAAGTCTTCGACAAGATAGCGGCCGACAAGTCTCTCGGAAAGCGGCTCAATCATTTCCTTGCCTTCCTTGATGTCGCAAATCTCAATACCGTCAGTAGTGCCGCAGTCATGCTGGCGAACAATGACTTCCTGCGAAACATCGACGAGACGGCGGGTAAGGTAACCCGAGTCCGCCGTTCTCAGAGCGGTATCGGCAAGACCCTTACTAGCACCCTTAGAAGAAATGAAATATTCCAAAACATTGAGTCCCTCACGGTAGTTAGCCTTGATAGGAATTTCAATGGTACGGCCCGAGGTGTTGGCGATAAGTCCGCGCATACCTGCGAGCTGCTTAATTTGGTTGATGCTTCCTCGAGCTCCCGAGTCTGCCATCATCCAAATAGGATTATACTGATTTAAGTTAGCTGACAGGGCATCCGAAACCTGCTTGGTGGTTTCAGTCCATGTGTTGATAACCAGATTGTAACGTTCCTCATTGGAAAGGAAACCTCTGTCATACTGCTTAGCGATCTCAACGATGCGCTCGTCTGCCTTGGCAACAAGTTCCTTCTTCTGGGGAGGAATTTCAGCATCACAAACCGCGACAGTGATAGCGCCCCTGGTAGAATACTTAAAGCCCTGTGCCTTTATCTTATCAAGAACCTCGGAGGCAGTAGCAACACCGTGGGTCTTGATGCAGCGGTCAACAATTTTACCCAGCTGCTTTTTATCGACCTTAAAGCCGATTTCCAAATCAAACATATTATCCGAATTGGAACGATCGACAAAACCGAGATCCTGCGGAATCGGATTATTGAAGATAATTCTTCCAACGGTAGCATCGATAATTCTTCTTACCTTCTTACCGCCGACCTCTTTTTCTACACGAACCTTTATCGGTGCATGCAGACCGACAACGCCCTCATTATAAGCCATCAGAGCTTCATCAAAATCGCGGAATATCTTACCTTCTCCGGGCTCACCTTCTTTTTCGATGGTAAGGTAATAAGAACCCAAGACCATATCCTGAGTAGGAACAGAGACAGGTTTACCATCCGAAGGCTTCAAGAGGTTATTGGCGGCAAGCATTAAAAATCTTGCCTCTGCCTGTGCCTCTGCCGAAAGGGGAACGTGAACAGCCATCTGGTCACCGTCAAAGTCGGCATTGTATGCGGTACATACAAGAGGATGGAGCTTTAATGCTCTACCCTCGACAAGAACAGGCTCAAATGCCTGAATACCGAGTCTGTGAAGTGTCGGAGCACGGTTTAAGAGAACGGGGTGCTTTTTGATAACAGTCTCAAGTGCATCCCAAACCTTGGGATTTGCACGCTCAACCATTTTCTTGGCATTTTTGTTATTCTCAGCAGCACCGATGTCCTCAAGGCGTTTCATAACAAAAGGTTTGAACAGCTCAAGCGCCATTTCCTTAGGAAGACCGCACTGATACATTTTAAGTTCAGGACCGACAACAATAACCGAACGGCCCGAATAGTCAACACGCTTACCGAGAAGGTTCTGACGGAAGCGGCCCTGTTTACCCTTAAGCATATCCGAAAGAGAACGAAGGGGACGGTTGCTGGGGCCGGTTACGGGACGACCGCGTCTGCCGTTATCGATGAGAGCATCGACAGCCTCCTGAAGCATTCTCTTTTCATTGCGCACGATAATATCGGGGGCATTGAGTTCAAGAAGCTTTTTCAGGCGGTTGTTACGGTTAATAACACGGCGGTAAAGATCATTTAAATCGCTGGTAGCAAATCTGCCGCCATCAAGCTGAACCATGGGGCGAATATCAGGAGGAATGACAGGAACAACATCCAAGATCATCCACTCCGGACGGTTTCCGCTCTTGCGGAAAGCCTCAACAGCCTCCAGTCTTTTTAAAAGCTTTAAGCTCTTCTGACCACTGGTTTTCTGATTGCCGATGCGAGAAATTTCAGCCTTGATCTCAGCAGAAAGGGACTCCAGATCAACTTCTTCTAAAAGGTGACGAATCGCTTCTGCACCGATTTCAGCCTTGAAAGCATCGCCATATTTATCCTTCCACTCACGATACTGGGTTTCGGAAAGGAGCTGATATTTTTCTAACGGAGTTTTTCCTTTATCGGTTACAATATAGGAAGCAAAATAGATAACCTTTTCCAAAACGCGGGGAGACAGATCAAGGATGAGGCCCATCCTTGAAGGAGTTCCCTTGAAATACCAGATATGAGAAACAGGAGCGGCAAGCTCGATGTGTCCCATTCTCTCACGGCGCACTTTAGCACGGGTGATCTCAACGCCGCAACGCTCACACACCTTGCCTTTATAACGCAGTCTCTTATACTTACCGCAGTGACATTCCCAATCCTTGGTAGGTCCAAAAATTCTTTCACAGAACAAACCGTCACGTTCGGGTTTTAAGGTACGATAATTTATTGTTTCAGGCTTTTTTACCTCGCCGTATGACCACTCTCGAATAGTATCCGGTGACGCAAGGCCTATTTTGATTGAGTCAAAAACATTGAATTCCATTTAACGCCCTTCTTTCTATTCTTTACAGGTCTTCACCGATGTCGAAGCTGTCTTCACCGTCATCCTCACCATCGTCCTCGGCGAAATCATATTCCTCCTCGTCCCCGGTGGTGCCGAATGCCTCGGTATCCGTAAGTTCTCCGACAGTCATGCCGTCATAAACACCATCATCTTGATATTCACCAACAGCATTATCAATGGCGCCAAAGCTTAAATCTTCATCATCAAAGTTTTGTTTGAGATCGATCTCCTCACCCTCCTGATCCAAAACCTTAACATCAAGGCCGAGAGACTGAAGCTCTTTGATAAGAACCTTGAAGGATTCAGGGATACCGGGGGTAGGAACATTCTGTCCCTTAATGATGGATTCATAGGTTTTAACGCGGCCGACAACATCATCCGACTTAACAGTCAGGATTTCTTGCAGAGTATATGCCGCGCCGTAAGCCTCAAGAGCCCAAACCTCCATCTCACCGAAACGCTGACCGCCGAACTGGGCTTTACCGCCGAGAGGCTGCTGAGTAACGAGAGAGTAGGGACCGGTGCTGCGGGCATGAATCTTATCATCAACAAGGTGATGGAGTTTTAAGAAGTACATGTAACCAACCGTTACAGGATTATCAAAGGGATCGCCGGTTCTTCCGTCATACAGAATGGTCTTACCGTCTTCACGAAGTCCCGCCTCTTTAAAGCACTCACGAATATCTTCCTCATGTGCACCGTCAAAAACAGGGGTCATGACCTTCCAGCCGAGCTCGGCTGCTGCACGGCCAAGGTGAACTTCAAGCACCTGACCGATATTCATTCGGGAAGGAACGCCGAGAGGATTGAGAACAATATCCAAGGGGCGACCATCAGGCAGGAAGGGCATATCCTCCTGCGGCAAAATACGGGAAACAACACCCTTATTACCGTGGCGACCCGCCATCTTATCACCGACAGAAATCTTTCTCTTCTGTGCGATGTAGCAGCGAACAACTTTATTGACACCGGGGCTGAGTTCTTCACAGTTTTCTCTGGTAAATTCCTTAACATCGACAATGATTCCATACTCACCGTGGGGAACTTTAAGAGAAGTATCTCTAACTTCTCTTGCCTTTTCACCGAAGATTGCACGAAGCAATCTCTCCTCAGCGGTAAGCTCGGTCTCTCCCTTGGGAGTTACCTTACCAACGAGAATATCGCCCGAATGAACCTCGGCACCGATGCGGATAATTCCGCGCTCATCGAGGTCTTTTCTGGCATCGTTGGAAACATTGGGAATATCACTGGTGATCTCTTCGGGGCCCAGCTTGGTATCTCGAGCATCAATTTCATATTCCTCAATATGAATAGAGGTAAAGATGTCATCGCGAACAAGACGCTCATTTAAGAGAACAGCGTCCTCATAGTTATAGCCTTCCCATGTCATAAATCCGATCAGCATATTTTTACCAAGGCTGATCTCGCCGTTACAGGTTGCAGGACCGTCAGCGATGACCTGACCTTTTACTACCGTTTCTCCGGCATCGACAATAGGCTTCTGATTGATACAGGTTCCTTGGTTGGAACGCAGGAACTTGATAAGCTCATATTCATGATCTTGACCTGCTGCATCGGTGATAATCACCTTATCGGCAGAAACAAATTTTACAACACCATCTTGTTTTGCAAGAACGGTAACGCCCGAATCAACGGCAGCCTTGTATTCCATACCGGTTCCGACGATGGGGTTCTGTGTTTTCATGAGAGGAACAGCCTGACGCTGCATGTTTGCACCCATGAGGGCACGGTTTGCGTCATCATTTTCGAGGAAGGGAATCATAGCTGTTGCGATAGAAACGACCATCTTAGGCGAAACATCCATAAAGTCAACACGATCACGGTCAACTTCGGCAATTTCGTCACGCACACGGGCATTAACACGGGGTCTTGCAAAGCGGCCCTGTTCATCCAAAGGCTCGTTTGCCTGTGCGACAACATAATCATCCTCAACATCGGCAGTCATATAAACGACTTCCTCAGTGACAACGCCGGTCTCTTTATCGACCTTACGATAAGGAGCCTCGATAAATCCATATTTATTGATACGGGAAAATGCCGCAAGGTACGAGATAAGACCGATGTTGGGTCCTTCAGGGGTCTCGATTGGGCACATTCTACCGTAATGGGTGTAATGAACATCTCGAACTTCGAAGCCTGCTCTGTCTCTGGAAAGACCGCCGGGACCGAGAGCCGAAAGGCGGCGCTTATGGGTAAGTTCAGCGAGCGGGTTGGTCTGATCCATAAACTGTGAGAGCGGGGAGGAACCAAAAAACTCGCGGATAGCCGCAACGATAGGACGAATATTGATAAGGGACTGCGGCGACAGAGTCTCCATATCCTGAGACTGAAGAGTCATCTTATCGCGAATGACTTTTTCCATTCTGGAAAAACCGATTTTAAATTGGTTTTGTAAAAGCTCACCCACACTGCGAACACGGCGGTTGCCGAGATGGTCAATGTCATCGGTAGTTCCGATTCCGTCAGCCAAGCAGTTGAGATAGTTGATAGAAGAGAAAATATCATCTACAATGATGTGTTTGGGAATCAGCTCGTCCACACGCTCGGAAAGCTGTGCACGAATCATTTCCTCGTCAGAGGTGGACTCAATGATTTCTTTAAAGACGGGCAGATAGATCATCTCATTAATGCCCATTTCCTCTAGTTCATCTTCCGTGATGTGGATATAATCGCAGATGATGCTGCGGCGAACCATTCCATTAGAAAAGAGCTTAACTTCTCTATCCTCATGCTCAAGCTTTACAAAAACGGTAGAAACACCGGCATTCTCGATTTCTTTTGCAAGCTCATCACGCACCAGCGTTCCTTTTTCGCAAAGAAGCTCACCGGTAATGGGGTTTACAACATCACGGCTTAAGGTTAAACCGCGAATTCTCGAAGCAAGAGCAAGTTTTTTATTGTATTTATAACGACCTACACGGGAAATTTCATATCTTCTTTTATCAAAGAAAAGACCGTTAATATGCGCCTTTGCACTTTCAACTGTCGGCGGCTCACCGGGGCGAAGGCGGCGGTAGACCTCTTTGAGTGCCTCATCGGTATCGGCGGTTTCATCACGGCTGAGGGTTTCAAGAATGCGAACATCCTCACCGAACACCTCAAGAATCTGCTCCCTGCTGGAAAGACCGAGCGCCTTGATGAAAACGGTGATGGGGATTTTTCTTTCTTTGTCAATACGCACATAGAAAATATCACTGACATCGGTTTCATACTCAAGCCATGCACCGCGATTAGGAATAACGGTGGACGAAAAGAGCTTTTTGCCCGATTTATCATGCTCCATCCCGTAATAGATGCCGGGCGAACGAACAAGCTGCGAAACAATAACACGCTCTGCACCGTTGATGATAAAGGTGCCGCTATCGGTCATGAGCGGGAACTCGCCCATAAAGACCTCCTGCTCCTTAACCTCCCCCGTCTCTTTATTTAAAAGGCGGACGGTGGCACGCATGGGGATAGCATATGTTGCGTCTCTTGCCTTGCACTCGGTAATGCTGTATTTGGTTTTGTCGTCAAAGTGATAATCAATGAATTCCAGCACGAGGTTACCATTATAATCCACGATTGTGGAATCCTCGTTGAAAACTTCCTTCAGGCCCTCTTCGAGAAACCATTTGTAGGAATTTTTCTGGACTTCGATCAAATTCGGCATATCGAGAACTTCATTGATCTTTTGAAAGTTCTTTCTGGATATTTTTCCGAATTGTGTTTCCTTGACATTCACCATCGGTTCCATCACTCCGTTCTGTATATTAAAAGCACTTGCTGTTGGACATGCCCGCAAAGGGCTTGGATCATTCTCCCTTTTTCCGCTCTGCACAAGGGTTTTCTTCCGTTTTAAGAGCAGTGATTTTTAAGCAATTTTTAAGCTAAAAACCGGAAATAAAGGCACAAAAATCCATTTTGATACATTTTAACATTATATCCTAATCCATTCGGCTTGTCACCCTTTTTTTGGATGTTTTTTAAACTTTTACAAAGCAAAACCCGCCCTCAGAAATGAGGGCGGGTTTTGCTTATTTATGAAACAATTTTTTTGTTTGATAC
>JAZQMT010000128.1:0-5547 GCA_045543635.1 Oscillospiraceae bacterium
TGTTTGATGAAATAGAATACACCGAGGCAGGCATACACAAGTACACCATAAGCGAAGCTATTCCTTCTGATGTCGGAAATTACGATTATGATAAGAGTGTATATGACATCACAGTAACTGTAACGGATGATGGTGAGGGAACACTCACTGCGCATATCGGAATTACAAAGGGCAATCTTCCTTCCACCAAGATGGTATTTAGAAATGCTTATGTTTCCGATCCGGTTGACCTTACAACCCAACTTGACCTTGAAGGAAAGAAAACATTAGAGGGTAGAACTCTTCATGAGGGTGAGTTTGAGTTTAAACTTGAAAATGTTCATGCTGGTACAACTCTGGCAACAGTTAAAAATGATGCAAACGGCAACTTTAAGTTTGAAAACATCACTGTAAAAGCAATAGGCGAGTATCACTACAGAATTTCTGAAATAGCAGAAACTCTCGGCGGTGTCACCTATGACAGCACTGCCTATGACATCACCTTTAAGGTTGTAAAGGATATGGACAGCGGCGAACTTAATATTGAAAATATAACAGTCAACGGCGGCACTACAATCGGTGATTACAATTTCAAAAACACCTATAAAGCTGCTCCCGCCAATCTTGTTATTAAGGGAACAAAGGAAATTACGGGTAGAGATCTCGAAGATAAGGAATTCACCTTTAAGCTCTATAATGCAAAACTCGAAGGCAACAAATATGTCCCTGATGGAGATGCTATCAGCGAAAAAACAAACAATGTGCTGGATACCGATAAGTCTAAAGGAGAATTTACTTTTGATGCAGTTGAGATTCCTTCCGCAAATACCTACCACTATGTAGTAGTAGAGGATTCCACTGTAAATAAAAAAGAAGGCGTCACCTACGATGCTAATGTTTTCCACATTACGGTAACTGCAACCGATAAACTTGACGGTACTTTAGAGCTTGTTACAACCTATGATGTTGATGGCACTGCAAAAGAGGGTGTTGCATTCAGTAACACCTACAAAGCCGCAAAGACCGAGCTGCTGCTGCAAGGTGTAAAAACCATTACAAACCGCGACCTTGTAGATAATGAGTTCACCTTTAATCTCTATGAAACCGACTCCAGCTTTAATATTGAGGGTAAAACCGCAATTGACACTACCACCAATGCAGGTGACGGCAAGTTTGCGTTCAAGTCCATTGATATTACCGAGGTAGGAGAGGGCAAGAGATACTTTGTAGTAACTGAAGATTCTTCTGCAAAAGCAGATGGTGTCACCTATGATGATGCTATCTTTAAGGTAACCGTAACTATCACCGATGATAAGAACGGACAGCTTCATATCGAAAAAGACATCGTCTCTACCAAGAATGCAGACCAGAAGGACATTCTTTTTGCAAACCTATTCACTCCCGCACCCACCGAGTTTAATGTCAATGTTAAAAAGAAGCTTGTAAACGAAACAGAAGAACAGATGGGACTTGATGGATTTAAGTTCTCGCTTAAAGGCGACAAGGACACCGATCTGACTGCCGAAACAGATGCAGAGGGTAATGCAAACTTCACCCTTAAATTTACCGCTGACGACATCGGTAAAACTTACACCTACAAGGTAACCGAAATCGACACCGAGATTGAGGGAATGGTTTACAGCACCGATGAGTTTACAATTAAAGTCACTGTATCTGTTGATAATAACGGTAATCTCCTTGTAAACTTAGAAGATAATCCTGTTCCCGTTGACACGCTCGTTGTTGAATTTACAAACACCTATAAGGGCGTTCCTCCCAAAGAGGAAGAGCCTCCTAAAGAGGAAGAGCCTCCCAAGCAGGATCCCCCGAAACAGGATCCTCCCAAGCAAGATCCTCCTAAAGAAGAGAATCCTCCTGTAACAGGCGAAGATCTCCCCATCTGGAGCATTCTTGCAGTTCTTTTCCTCGGCGCAGTTGTAATCACAACATCGCGCAGAAAAGAAATGGAAGTTAAATAACCTCTAAACAAAATTGTGCCCCGCGAGAAATCGCGGGGCACTTTTATATGCTGGAAAAAACTCCCCGCAAAAAAACTTGCGGAGAGTTAAACTTTTTAAAACCTTATCTTAAAGTAACACCGATATTTTCGAGTGCTTTGAGTATCTTTGCAACTGCGTTGTCAGCCTCCTCGGTGGTGAGGGTTTTTTGCGCTGAGCGAAGTGCAATGCTGAATGCAAGGCTCTTTTTATTTTTTCCTAACTGCTCGCTTCTGTAAATATCGAATAACTTAATGTTTTCAATGAGCTTGGGAGCTGCGTCGGAAATAGTCTTTTCAATAACACCGGCAGGAATGCTTTCATCACAAACTAAAGCTAAATCTCTTGTAACAGCGGGAAATTTGGGGAGCGGTTTGTAGAGAATTTCGGTTTCTTGAGCGGCAAACAAAGCATCCATCGAAATAGCGGCACAGTAAGCCTTTGTTCCGATTTCAAAATTGGAAAGAACTGTGGGATGAACCTCTCCGATGATACCAAGGCTTGTTTCACCGATATAAACTTCTGCACAGCGTCCGGGATGGAAGGTGGGATTATCGGAAATTGCTGTAAAGCTGATTTTCTTTACTTTCAGCGCGTCGAGAAGAGACTCTACAACACCCTTGATTGCATAGAAATCAACGCCCTCGCCATACATTCCGAGCGTTAAAACATCGTATTCATCGGGCTGAGCATCAGCGCCTTTGTTTTTGTATTCTGCTGCAACTTCATAAAGGCTTGCTGAGAGATTGCGGTTGTTATAGTTTTTAGATAGGATCTCAAGCATAGAAGAAAGGGTGGTCGTTCTCATAATGCTGGTATCCTCACCTAAAGGATTAGAAATTTTAACAGGATTGCGAAGTGCACTTTCCTTGGGAATACAAAGCTTGTCAAGCGTTTTGGGACTGACAAAAGAGTAGGTTAAAATTTCTGAAAGTCCGCAGGCACGCATGGTCTCATTAACCTTATTATCAAACTTCTGGCGGTCTGTAAGAGAACCTTTTGCAGTTCCTCGAATGGTGGTGGAGGGAATGTTGTTATATCCGTAAAAACGGGCAACTTCCTCTGCGAGATCTGCCTTGTGCATGACATCTGTACGGAAGCTGGGGACAATAACAATGCCGTCATTTACCGTAAATCCTGCTCTTTCGAGATATGCAATGATTTCATCGTCCGAAAGCTCAATTCCAAGAAATTTATTGATAAAATCACATTCAAGCTTGATTTTAATAGGCTCTTTGCAGGAATTGTCAACATCAATAACACCATCAACAACCTCGCCGGCACCCAACAGCTCAACAAGTTCGCAGGCACGAAGTAAAGCGGGCAGGGTATTCTGTCTGTCAAGGTCTTTTTCAAATCTGCCTGAAGCCTCGGTGCGCATACCAAGTTTTTTGGCAGTTTTGCGGACACTTGAACCAAGGAATACAGCTGACTCAAAAACAACAGTATTTGTGTCCTCCATGATTCCGCTGTATTCACCGCCCATAACACCTGCAACTGCAACGGGAGCCTTGCTGTCGGCAATAACAAGCATTTCGGGAGAAAGCTCACGCTCGATACCGTCTAATGTTGTAATGGTTTCTCCCTTTACAGCATTTCTGACAACGATTTTGCCATCGTTAATGTAACGCAAGTCAAATGCATGCATGGGCTGACCGTATTCCAGCATAACAAAGTTGGTAATATCAACTAAATTATTGATGGGACGAACTCCGTGAGAACGCAGTCTTTCTCTCATCCAGCGCGGGGAAGGTTCTATTTTAACATTTTTAACGATTTTAGCGGTGTATCTGGGGCAAAGCTCGGTGTTTTCAACCGAAACAGAGAGAAGCTCGGTTACATCTCCGCCGCAACCCTTAAGTTTAGGCTCATGAATGGTAAGCGGCAGCTTGTAGGTTGCTGCAACCTCGCGTGCAAGCCCTAAAACTGAAAGACAATCGGGGCGGTTGGAGGTAATTTCAAAATCAAAAACAGTATCATTTATGCCGAGTGCCTCACAAGCGTCCTGACCGATTTCGCAGTCTTCTTCAATAATAAAAATACCGTTTTCAATGGCATAGGGGAAATCATTAACAGTGAGCCCGAGTTCTTTTAAAGAACAGAGCATGCCGCAGCTCTCAACCCCGCGTAGTTTGCCTTTTTTGATTTTAACGCCGTCGGGCAGAGTAGAGCCGTCAAGCGCAACGGGAACGATAGCGCCCTCAAACACATTGTCCGCACCGGTAACGATCTGTAAGGGTACATCTTTTCCGACCTCAACCTGACAAACAACAAGCTTATCAGCATCAGGGTGTTTTTCGATTTTAAGAATTTTTCCGATAACTACATTGCTGATTTCTTCGCCTTCGTTCTCCCAGCTTTCAACCTTGGAGCCCGACATGGTAAGAGCTTCAAAGAAATCGCGATTGTCACCATTCCAGTTGACATAATCATTGAGCCATTTTTTGGATAATTTCATTGTCTCTGCTCCTTTCTCTTAAAACTGACCGAGGAACTTCATATCGTTTTCGAAGAACATTCTCATGTCATCTATTTGATAACGGCGCATAACCAGCCTTTCAAGCCCCATTCCGAAGGCAAATCCGCAGTATTCCTCAGGGTCAATTCCGCAAATAGAAAGAACCTTGGGATGAACCATTCCTGCGCCGAGAATTTCGATCCAGCCTTCGCCTTTGCAAAGACTGCAACCCTTGCCTTGGCAGTTAAAGCACATAACATCAACTTCAGCCGAAGGCTCGGTGAAGGGGAAGTGGTGCGGACGGAAACGAACCTTGGAATCCTCGCCGTAAAGTTTTTTGGCAAACAGTTCAAGCGTTCCTTTAAGATCTGCCATGGTAACACCTTTGTCAACAACCAGCCCTTCTATTTGATGGAAAACAGGGGAGTGGGTGGCATCGACAGCATCCGAACGGTAAACTCTGCCGGGAGAAATAATGCGGATAGGAGGCTTCATCTGTTCCATTGTTCTTATCTGCACAGGGGAGGTCTGTGTGCGAAGCAGAATGTTTTCAGTAATGTAAAAGGTGTCCTGCGTGTCGCGTGCAGGATGATCCTTGGGAATATTTAAAGCCTCAAAGTTATAATAATCAGTCTCAACCTCAGGACCTCTTACAATGTCAAAGCCCATGCCGAGAAACATCTGCTTAATATCATCTAAAACCAAAGTAAGAGGGTGCTTGTGTCCAAGCTCTTGCTTTTTGCCGGGTAGGGTAACATCAATAGCTTCATCACGCAGCTTTTGTGCCATGGCAGCCGTTTTGAGTTCCTCTGCCTTTTTTGAGATATTCTCCTCGAGCTCGCTTCGAACCTCGTTTACAAGTTGCCCGACAACAGGGCGATCTTCCGGAGAAAGAGAACCCATCTGCTTTAAGATGGCAGTAAGCTCTCCTTTTTTTCCCAGAAATCGAACACGTAGCTCTTCAAGCTCAGCCGCAGTATTAGCCGAAGCGAGCGCAGTTTGAACATTTTGCCGAATTTGCATTAACTGTTCCTTCATGTCTCTAAATCCTTTCTGAAATGATTACAAAATAAAAAATCTCCTTTTTTTAACCTTTGCGGTAAAAGGGGGGGA
>JAZQMT010000129.1:0-7721 GCA_045543635.1 Oscillospiraceae bacterium
TTTACTGCCCGTCTGGCGGCGGGTGGTGGGCTTCTTCATAAGTCCGCCTAAGTTCTCGCCCTTTTCAAAATGCAGGGTGAATTTCTGCCCGTCACGCACTATCTCGGCGTCCATAAACTCCGAAGCATACTGCGTGGCACAAAGACCGAGCCCATTTAATCCCAGCGAAAACTCGTAGTTTTCACCGTCATTATTAGCGTATTTACCGCCGGCATACATTTCGCAGAACAAAAGCTCCCAGTTATAGCAGCCCTCGCGCTCGTTATAGTCCACCGGAATACCGCGGCCTTGGTCTTCAACACAAATAGACCCGTCACGATAGCGGGTAACGGTTATTTTGCTGCCGTGGCCCTCTCTCGCTTCGTCGATAGAGTTGGAAAGGATCTCAAAAATCGAGTGCTGGCAGCCCTCAATACCGTCCGACCCGAAAATGACCGCAGGCCTTTTTCGAACTCTATCCGCACCCTTTAGGGACTGAATACTCGAGTTATCATATGCTTGTGTTTCTGTTTTCTTTGCCATATTTCCCTCCGAATTTTAAATCAAAAATCCGCCGCTGACATTAAGGACTTGTCCTGTGATATAGTCAGCATCATGAGATGCTAAAAACAACGCCGCCTTGGCAACATCATACCCATTGCCCATTCGTCCGAGAGGAATATCCCCTGCAAGCTCTGCTTTTTCTTTTTGGCTTAAATGGTTGTTCATTTCGGTGTCGATAACACCGGGGGCAATAGCATTGACCTGAATAGAGCTCGGAGCAAGCTCTGCAGCCAGAGCTTTGGTAAAACCGATAAGCCCTGCTTTAGCCGCCGAATAATAAACCTCACAGCAAGCGCCGCAAATTCCCCAAACCGATGAAATATTGATAATTTTTCCGTTCTTTCGCCGAAGCATATCGGACGCTGCATATTTTGCACACTCAATTGCTGCAGTAAGGTCAGTTTTTATAATATGCTCTCCCTGCTCATCTGTGGTATCGAGAAAGGGAGCGACTAGAGCTTCTCCCGCATTATTTACAAGCACGTCTATTTTTCCGAAATGCTCTATTGTTTGCTCTACTATGCGGCGCGCAGTTCCATTGAAAGAAAGATCTCCCTGAACTAAAAATGCCTCGCAGCCGTTTTCTTTTAAAATACCCGAAAGGTTTTCTGCCTTCTCAAAGCTTTTATTATAATGGAGCGCGACGGCATACCCGTTTTGTGCAAATACCCGCGCAATATCCGCGCCGATACCGCGTGAAGAACCGGTTATCAAAACTATCTTTTTCATTCATTCCCTTTCCTATTCGAAAATTCCTGCAAATTAAGAGAAATTAAAAAATACTCATAAATATTATACAATATAAGGCAAAATTTGTAAAGAGGGCAACTACATCTTGTTTTTTTAAAAAATTTCACCCTTTTGTCTTGAAAAAAACATAAAACTAGGATATACTGTTAATTAAACACAGTATTGGAGGGATCATTATGTCGGATAATCGCACCATCACTTTTTCGCTCAAGGATGACAAGGAGTTTCAAATTCATTCCACTCTTGTTGCTGTTTATGATGCGCTTAAAGAAAAGGGCTACAACCCCATAAATCAAATTGTGGGTTATATTCTTTCCGAGGATCCCACTTATATTACCACGCATAACAACGCCCGCAGCCTCATTCGCAAAATTGACCGGGATGAGCTGCTGCAAATGCTGGTAAAATCATATCTGTCTGAATAAAAGTTTTAGCTCCTGTGCCAAAAGGCGCAGGAGCTTTTTTGTTATACAAAAAGCCGACCTTGCGGTCGGCTTCGTAAAATCAGCAGGCTTTAATTTTAAGGCAAATTTTATCGGCAATCATAGCAACAAATTCGGAGTTTGTCGGCTTACCTTTTTGGTTATGGATGGTATAACCGAAGTAAGAGCTCAAAACATCTACATCTCCCCTATCCCAAGCCACTTCAATAGCATGGCGAATTGCACGTTCCACTCGAGTCGAAGTCGTTTTATAATGCTTTGCAACAGTGGGATAAAGTTCTTTGGTGATATGATTGATCATTTCCTTATCTTCAATTGCAAGCATAATGGAGGTTCTCAGATAATGGTAACCCTTGATATGTGCAGGAACGCCGATTTGGTGCAAAATATCCGTTACCATAACCTCGAGATCTATCTCATCAATAGGTGTGCGTTCGCTGCGACGGGCAACACTAAATCCTCCGCTAATCAGCGCATTGATACGCTCACAAAGCACATCATAATCAAATGGCTTTAAAAGGAAATAAGATGCTCCTGCAGAAATAGCCTCCCGCTCCATAAGTCCGTTATCGCAATTGGCGGTAACAATAACTGCCGGCTTTTTGGGAAGTTTGTCCGAAAGAATTGTTTTGGTAACAGCGGGCGCATCAAAATTTGCCATATACATTTCGATGATAACTACATCAGGCAGATGCATTTTCACCGCTTGCAAAACAGCCTTTCCGTCCTTTGCACAGGTTTCGACCTGATAACCTTTAGAGGTTAAAACACTTTTTGAAACACGAGTAACATCCCGCGCATCTTCAACGATTAACAACTTTACTTTTTCTGTCATTTTGTTCTCTCCTGTCAGTAATTGTTGTGGCAGTTACATATTACCACCTGTCCAACGATTTTTCAACGAATTTCAACTCATAAAAAATTTTTTTGTAGGATATAACAAATATACATTTAACTTTGGTAAGAATACATTTCTCGCTTTTGCGGAAAGTCGTCGAAATTTGTCGAAAATATATGACACATTTCGACAAAAGGGCGCCACCACATAACAAAATGCAGCGCCTTTTCTCTGTTTTCTTATTTCTTTTGTCAGATTTTTTTAGGGCATTTACAAATATAATCTCATAATATTGGAAAATAATCTATTATTTTTTTCAGCTATATGCTACACTATAATTAATTTTAAACAAACTTTTTGGAGGATTTAGAATGCTTACATTCTGTGCTACCGGCGATGCTCTGATCCACATTGCTGTTCCCACCGACCACCCGGGTGCAGATGCTCTGGCAGAAAAAATCAAAGCTGCTGATGTGCGCATCACTAACTTAGAAACTACTGTTTCCAACTATGAGTGTTTTGCCAGTTCCTTTAGCGGCGGCACTCCCTTAACCGCATCACCCGCAAGGCTTGAAGATATTAAAAATTATGGCTTTCAGGTTGTGGGATGCGCTAACAATCACGCCTTAGACTTTTCGTTTGATGGAGTTCGCTCCACAATGCAGCATTTAAAAAATGCCGGTATATTATACGCAGGTATCGGCAATTCCTTAAGAGAGGCTTCTGCTCCCGCCACAATACAGACCAAGGACGGAACGGTAGCTTTCTTTTCACAAACCGCAGTGTATTCCGGCAATGACTCAGGCAGAGCCGGTGACAGTCATGACGGTATTACACCCCGCCCCGGCGTGAATGGATTGCGCCATATTGACGAATGTATCATTACCCGAGAGCAAATGGATCAAATCAAACAACTGGCTTTTGATACTATGGTCAATGCCGAGGACGAATTAGACAGCGCTTTCGGCTATTCCAAACCCGATGACGGCACCTTTAATTTCGGCAGCGTAAAATTTCGTGTAGGTGAGAGCACCGGTAAAACCTCCCGTTGCAACCCTACCGACATAGCGCGCACCGAGCGTACAATTCAAGATGCGCTTTTAAACCACCGCTATGCCATTGCCTCCATTCACTCACACCAGTTTCCTGCCAGAGTGGAACATGAGGTGGATCACTATGTAGAGGAGTTTGCACATCGGGCTATCGACGCGGGTGCCAGTGCCGTGATTGGTACAGGCAACCATCTGCTCAAAGGCATCGAGATTTATAAAGGAAAACCTATTTTTTATTGTCTGGGTAACTTTATCTTCCACGCCGAGTATGTCAGCCGCATCTCTGCTGATGTGGTAGAAGGTTTTGGCTTCCCTCAGGAACTATCAGGCCCCGAAGTTGTAAAACGCCGCAAAGCAAGAGCCAGCAGTTCTATGGAAAGTAATGACATTTATTATCGTTCGGTTATTCCGTTTTGGAGCATGAATGGTGACAAGCTTACCTCTATAAAGCTACTGCCCATTGAACTGGGACGCACTTTATCTGCAGGATTGCGCGGATTCCCCAGTCCCGCAGCACCGGAAGAAATTTTTGCGCATTTGCAAGCTGTTTGTGCGCCGTATGGCACCCAGCTTAAAATAAACGGTGAGTATATCGAGGTTATACTCTAAATCAACGTATTATTAAAATGAGCAAGCCTATTGGGGCTTGCTCATTTTTGGCATGTGAACATCACTTACCACATTACGAGGCCGCTCTTTCATTAAGCTGCTGCGAAACAGAGAGCATATTTTCGGCAAAGATGGCATAGCCGCGGGTGCTGTCATTTACAAAAACGTGGGTTACGGCGCCGACCAGATTGCCGTCTTGAATAATTGGGCTGCCACTCATTCCCTGAACGATGCCACCCGCTTCAGAAAGCAGGCGCTCATCGGTAACGCGAATGACCATGTTTTTGGTCATTCGCTCATTACTAAAACAAATTTTTTCAATCTCGATCTCATATTCTTTTGGACTACTGCCCGAAATCGTGGTGAGTATGGTTGCTTTTCCTGTTTTCACATTTTGCTTAAATGCCACCGGAATTGCCTGTGACATCACCTTGACCCGACTTAATGTTCCATACACGCCTGTGTCATCATTTCTAAGAATTTTTCCTGCTTCTGAAAAAGACGTAAAATGTCCGTTTAACCGACCCGGAGCACCGTTTTTTCCTTTTGTTACACCGTCTATTTCGGCGCTGACTATCTCACCCTGCAAAAGCGCAAGCGGACTGCCGGTATCACTATCACAAACTGCATGTCCCAGACCGCCGAAAAAACCGGTTTGAGGATCATAAAATGTTACAGTACCGATACCGGCACTGCTGTCTCGCACCCAAACCCCTATCTTATAGCATTGGTCAGATGGGTCGAGAACAGGCTGAATTTGTATCTGCTCGGTTTTACCGCTTTCTCTGCGCAGTGTGACCTTTACTTCACGGCCACCGCTTTTGGAAACAGCGGCTACCACATCGGCATTACTGCGCATTACCTCACCGTTAATGCGAACGATTACATCAGCAGTTTTAATACCACATTCTCTTGCGGGACTGATAATCTTACCGTTACAATTAATACCGCTTACGGCAGTTACCATAACACCGTCGGAAATCATTTTTATTCCGAAAGGAATACCGCCCGGTACTACACAAATTTCCTCTGTTGCCCTAACGTTGACGGTTTTGATTGGAAAAATGCCAAACAGTCGAAGCTCTGTTTGAATAGAATTTCTTCCCTTTCCCGTGCTGCTGGGTACACTGTAATTACTCGGCACAGTCTCTACAAAATCGGAAACAGCAAGGCTCTGTCCTTCACCCACAAAATATTCGTCTGCGGTCTGATTGTTTCCCGTAACTATCATTGCCCAGATAAGACTACAGGTAACAAAACTTAAGGCAGCGAAAATTTTTGCTGTTTTGCAAAAAAGCCTCATTGATTTTCCTCCTTTAATGATAAAAAATATTCTGTCCTTTTCATTTTTCCACACAGAACGCGTAATATTTACAAAACGGTTACGAAACTTATTACATATTTTTTTGCATTTTTTACTTGGTAAATTATAGAATTTACATTTTGTTTAAAGTTAAGAAAACCGCAGTACTATGCGGTTTTTTCGTTTTCTTTAACCGTGGGTTTAAGATGCTCTGCAAAAACAACTTGATTTTTATCAAAAATAGTGTATAATAATTTTGTAACCGTTTTGTAACTATTTTAAATTGAAAGAAAGGAGATGAACCTGTATGGCAGAAAAGACTGATCTCATAGAGGGACAGGAAAAGCGCCTACCCACAAAAAGCCATGTTGTAATTTTTGAAAAAATTTTAAGCCTGTTACAGCACATCTGCTCTGATACAGGCATCTTCACTCTATCGGTTTTAAAAATGTTGCCCGGTCTTTTTTTTGCTTTCTTTTTCGTTATTTGGAAAGGTATTAAGAAAGTAGGCTTAATGCTGGGTATTTTAGGAAAAAAAGCAGCCCATCCCTTTATTGCATTATTTGATAAAATTCGTCGTGCTATTCGTGCTATTCGAATCAAATCAAGTGCTGCATATAAGAGCGGCGGATTAAAAGCAATGTTCAAAGCCGTTGTTCGCGTTTTTCGCGAAGGCATTGAAAGAAACTACGAGGCTGCTGTTAAACTGAGAAATTATCTGCTCCCTATAGGCGGAATGGTTATTTTAGCGGCAACCATTTTTATTTTTTCACACCTTACATTTGGTCTCATTGTTGAATACGATGGCGTTACCCTCGGCTGTATTAAGCATGAAAATGTTTATGACACAGCTGAACAACAGCTGATGCAGCGTGTCTTATTTGAAGAAAATGATGAGATAGAAATTGTTCCCAAATTTAAGCTTGCGGTTGTTAATACAGACTCTTTTCTTACCTCTGATCAGGTTACCGATAAGCTTATTGAAGCTTCCAGCAGCGTTATTGACGAGGCGAGCGGTCTTTATGTTGATAATGTTTTAATTGGTGCAGTAAAAGAAAAAGACGAGCTGCAAAAAACTTTAGATGATATTCTCGGAAAATACGCTACGGGCAAAGAAGGTGATGTTGTTGCCTTTGTCAAAGATGTTCAGGTAAAAGAAGGGCTCTACCCTGTTTCCAGTATTATGGAAATGGCAGAGCTCAATGAGAAAATCACCGGAGAAACATCTGCTGAAATTGTTTACACCGTTTCCAAAGGTGACACGCCCTATGAGGTTGCACGCAACGCAGGAATTAGCTTAGACACCCTTTACGCTCTAAACCCCATTGCAAAAACCACTTTTGTTATCGGGCAAAAAATTACGATTGCTTCCTCCGAGCCTTTTTTAAGTGTTAAGGTGCAAAAGCATGTAACCCAGCGCGAGGAAGTTGATTACGACACCATTACTACCAAAAACAACAACTATTACACCTCTTACCGCAAAGTTACCCGTGTAGGTAAAAAAGGTGTTAACGAGGTTACCTATCTTGTTACCTACTTAAACGGTGTTGCAACCGAAAAAGAACTTGTTGAAACCAAGGTTATCTCGAATCCTGTGGACGAAAAAGTGACTGTTGGTACAAAGGTTGCTTCAAGTTATGTCGGTAATAGCGTTACTGCATCAACCGGAAACGGGCGTGTTCCCGGCTTTATTTGGCCGACCAGCGGTCGAATCAGCTGTCGCTGGTGGGGATATTACAACCATCGTGGACTTGATATTGCCGCTCCGAGAGGAACACCCATTTATGCTGCGGCTGCCGGAACAGTTATTTCCTACCGCAATCTTTCTTCGGGGTACGGAAAGCACATTGTTATTGACCACGGCAACGGCGTTCAGACGCTTTATGCACACACAAGTGCTGTTTATGTCAATGTCGGCACCAAAGTAAAACAAGGGCAGCTTGTTGCTGCAATCGGAAGAACCGGTTGGGCAACAGGATACCACTTGCATTTCGGCGTTTCGATAAATGGTGTTTACAAAAACCCTGAATTATATTTACCCTAGTCAGGACCTCCGGCTAAGCCGGAGGCTTGAATAGCCCTTCAAGGGCATTTTACAGACGAAACCCCTAAAGGGGCGCCGAAAGGTTTGCCGACTGCATTACTTTTTCGGGCTACCCCTCAAGGGGTTTTATTTATGCCTT
>JAZQMT010000130.1:0-6004 GCA_045543635.1 Oscillospiraceae bacterium
ACCAACTTTGTCTTCCTAAGACCGCTTGGCCTCCGACTTGGCAACCGCTGAAGTCCTTATTCATGGGCTTGACCGCGGCGATCTTGATTGGCGTGATATTGTTAAAAATCAGTAAATTTTTTGGCTGTGACCGGAAGAGAAAAAGGTCCCCTCGGCAGTACAGAGAAGGTGCATGCGCTGAGAGCACCCCGCTAGAGCCCTTTAGAGACATCCGTGAGCCTGATGCTGTTTAGGCATCCCGTAGACGCGGTTATCGTCAACAAAGTGGGGCGCACTGCGCTCAATCGGGGTGGCACCGCGGGAATTATTAAAACCCGTCCCCTTGCAAGAAAGTTTTATGCCTTTTTTGCAAGGGGATATTGTATTTATTATGATAAAAAAGTGAGGAAAATCAAATGGCAGTTTTAGTAAACGCACCGAGAGGAACACAGGATGTGTTGCCTTCTCAAAGCGGAAAATGGCAGTATATTGAGGAAACAGCGAGAAAAACAGCCGCTTTGTTTGGGTTTCGCGAAATCAGATTCCCCACCTTTGAACATACCGAGCTGTTTTGCCGCGGTGTAGGTGATACCAGCGATGTCGTTCAAAAGGAAATGTACACCTTTGAGGATAAAGGCAACCGTTCAGTTACGTTGCGCCCCGAGGGAACAGCATCTACCGTTCGCGTGCTTTTAACGAATGGTCTTTTGGGAGAAGCTCTCCCTTTAAAGGTTTATTATCTTACCTCCTGTTTTCGCTATGAGAAACCTCAAGCAGGCAGGCTGCGTGAATTTCATCAGTTCGGTATGGAGTGTTTCGGAAGCGCTGAGCCTATGGCAGATGCCCAAATGATCTCCTCGGCAGATACATTTTTTAGAACCCTTGGGATTACAGGGCTTAAGCTTGAGATAAACTCTATCGGATGCCCCGAATGTCGTAAAAAATATCATGAGGCTCTCAAAGCTTATTTCGAAAGTAAAAAAGAGAAGCTTTGTGAGACCTGTATGCAAAGGCTTGAAAAAAACCCTATGCGTATCCTCGATTGCAAAAGCCCGGTTTGCTCTGAGATAGCAAAGGATGCCCCCGTAGTTCTTGATTATCTTTGTGAGGAATGTGAGGAGCATTTTACAAAGGTTAAAGAGTACCTTGATGTTATGAATATTCAGTATACAGTCAATCCCACTATTGTTCGTGGTCTGGATTATTATACCAAAACTGTTTTTGAATTTGTTTCGAATGAAATCGGAGCACAGGGGACAGTTTGCGGCGGTGGAAGATATGATGGACTTGTCGAAACGCTCGGCGGCGCTAAAACCTGTGCCCTTGGATATGCCATGGGCTTGGAACGATTGCTCCTTTTGATGCAGGCACAGGGCTGTGATTTCCCGCAGGACACCTCGTGTGAGATATATCTAGCGCCGATGGGAGAAAAAGCACAGTGTAAAGTGTGTGAGCTTGTCACTAAGCTTCGAGAGGAAAGCTTTAGCGTAGAGAGCGATTTGATGGGCAGAGGAATAAAAGCCCAGATGAAATATGCCAATAAGCTTGGCGCAGAGTATGTTGTTGTTATTGGTGATAACGAGATAGAACAGAATAAAGCAAATCTTAAGGACATGAAAACCGGTGAGGAGACAGAAATTTCTCTCGGGGATGACTTTATTAAAGCTTTTTATGATAAAAAGCTTGCTTCTGCTTGTGAAGATGTGCTTTCGGCTTTTAGGGCATAAGAGGAGGAATTAAAAATGGAGAATAACACCATGAACGGTCTAAAACGCACCCACTATTGCGGCGTGCTTAATATGAAAAATGTCGGAGAAAAGGTAACTGTCTGCGGCTTTACTGCCCGTGCAAGAAATTTGGGAACCTTGCAGTTTATTGATCTTCGCGATAGAACAGGTATCCTGCAGCTTGCTTTTGATGATAACAGTGATCGAGAGCTGTTTGAGCTTGCAAAAAGCGTTCGCAGCGAATTTGTTTTGATGGCAGAGGGAATGGTTAGGGAAAGAGAGTCTAAAAACTTGGAAATTCCTACAGGTGAGATAGAGGTATATGTAACCGATCTTCGCATCCTCTCCAAAGCGCAGACACCACCGTTTGAAATCGTTGAGAATTCAACGGTTAAGGATGAGCTTCGTTTAAAATATCGTTATCTCGACCTTCGGCGTGCGGATTTACAGCAGAATATTATAAAACGACATAAAATTGTAAAAGCGGCAAGAGATTATTTTGATCAAAATGGATTTATTGAAATAGAAACCCCCATTCTCATTAAATCCACTCCTGAGGGTGCAAGAGACTTTCTTGTTCCTTCCCGCTTGCATGATGGTAGCTTTTATGCCCTTCCGCAGTCACCTCAGCTTTATAAACAGCTTTTGATGGTTTCGGGTTTTGACCGTTATGTTCAATTTGCTCGTTGTTTCAGAGATGAGGACCTGCGTGCTGACCGTCAACCTGAGTTTACTCAAATCGACATGGAAATGTCTTATGTCGATGCCGATGATGTTATGGGCATCGTTGAAGGCTTTGTTAAACATCTCTTCAATGAAATCATGGATATAGACCTGCCTATGCCCATCCGCAGAATGACATACCGTGAGGCAATGGAAAAATATGGTTCAGATAAACCTGATGTTCGCTTTGGCTACGAAATAGAGGATCTAACTGACATTGTAAAGGGATGTGAATTTACAGTATTTTCCTCTGCTGCACAAACAGGAAGCGTTCGTGCTATTTGTGTACAGGGTGGCGCCGCTGTCTATTCTCGTAAAGAAATTGATAAACTAACCGAACAGGTTCGAGGAATTGGCGGTAAGGGGCTTGCATGGATCAAAATTACCGATGAGGGAATACAGAGTAGCTTTTCTAAATTTATGAAAAACGAGGAAATGGAAGCGATCATTTCCAAAATGCAGGCAAGTAAAGGGGATATTATCTTTATCGTTGCCGATTCAAAGAATAAAATCGTGCTTTCTGTTCTCGGTATGTTGCGCCTTGAAGCTGCAAAACGGTTAAATTCTATTGATGAAAATAAGTGGTGCTTTTTGTGGATAACCGAGTTTCCGTTCTTTGAATGGGATGAGGATTTGAAAAGCTTTGTTGCTATGCACCATCCATTTACATCTCCTATGGAAGAGGATATACCTCTTCTTGATACGGATAAAGGAAATGTTCGTGCGAAGGCATATGATCTTGTGCTTAACGGTATCGAGCTTTCCAGCGGCTCTATTCGTATCACCAATCCCGAGCTGCAAAAGAAAATGTTTGCGGCACTTGGGCTTTCAGATGAGGAGTCTTATCAGAAATTTGGCTTTCTTACGGATGCATTCACTTTTGGTGCGCCGCCGCACGGTGGCATGGGGCTTGGGCTTGATCGGCTTGTCATGCTCATGCTGGGTGCTGAAAGCCTTCGCGATGTTATCGCATTTCCTAAGGTTCAGAACATGATGGAACTTATGACAGAGTGTCCCTCTCCTGCATCGGAGCAGCAGCTTTCAGAGCTTCATATCTGCCTTGAACAAAAGAAAAAAGAGGAATAAAAGGCGAAATCGGATACCTTTATTGGTATCCGATCCCTGTTTTCATTTAATCGTATTCTCTGTGCCGGAATAAAAGCGAAATGCACCAAAGCCCTGCCAGACCGACAAGCGTATAAATAATTCTGCTTATCATGGAGTCTGTTCCGTTAAATATCCATGCAACAATATCAAACTTGAAAAGCCCGATGCTTCCCCAGTTGAGCGCACCGATAATTGTAAGGAGCAGAGCTATTCTATCAACGATTTTCACAGTTTTCGCCCTCCTTTGTTGTGTGATTTATTATGTCACAAGCTTATTTTTCGAAAAAAAGGGCAATTTATGCGATAAAAATAAATTTTTTTAATTTGGAGAAAAATATGGGTAAAATTATTTGGAAACCTTCCACTCTCATGGCGCCTGTTCCTGCAGTTTTAGTCAGCTGCGGCACGGTAGAGAAACCGAATGTTTTAACTATTGCGTGGACAGGCATTGTAAATTCCGATCCTCCCATGACCTATGTATCTATTCGACCCGAACGCCATTCCTATCCCATCATTCGAGACAGCGGTGAGTTTGTTATAAACCTCGTTCCAAGAAGTTTAGTGCGTGCTGCTGATTTTTGCGGTGTGCGTACCGGCGCAAAAATGGATAAATTTAAAAAAATGAAATTGACTGCCGCTGAGGCTTCAACCGTTTCGGCACCCTTGATTGAGGAAAGTCCCATCTGCCTTGAATGTAAAGTAGTAGATAGGAAACCGCTCGGTACGCATGATATGTTCCTTGCCGAGATCACAGCCGTGCAGGTTGAGGAAAAATATATTGATGAGAGTGGACGGCTTCGTATGGATCAGTGTCGCCTTACCGCTTATTGTCATGGCGAGTATTTTGATCTGGGTAAAAAACTGGGTAGCTTTGGATTTTCTGTTAAAAAAAAGAAAAAATAGTTATTTTGGGGCAGCATAAAATTGCGGGACCGTTCCAACAATGATGGTTTCCGCAAGTGTCAGCTCGGACTGTACAGTTACAGAAGTAGAATATCCCGGAAAGTAACAGCAAATGTTTACCGATACATCCAATAGGATACGGTGCACGGTCTGATTTATGCCTGCCTCTTCAAATCGGCTGAGTATTTCGGTTTGAACATACTCTGATGAAGAAACCTTGAAAGGGATTGCGGGACCTCGTTCGGTCAAAAATTCCGGGCCTATTAATGTGCCTAATCTCATGCTGAATTTAAACTCATCAATCTCGTGCAGTGCCTCGCTTACCGATAGCGCAAAAGCTGCTTTAAAAGTGTTTACTGCGGTAGTATCTATCTCAATAGATGTTATACTGCCGTCTGCTCCGTATTTAATATACGCAATATCCGAGTATTTTATTTTTAGTTCTTGGATTTGTGAGAGCAGAATGCGGTTTAATATTAAAACAGTGTCGGTTCGGGCACAATCGCGTACCTTGCGCTTGATAACAGGCCGAACTCGCGTGTCACAAAAAACAAGAAAAATAGCTATTACCAAAAACCAGACAGCAATGTGGTACAGTATGATCGAGCGTTTTCGCTTTTTTTTAAGTTTGCGCCGCATAAACACCACCTCTTTTTGCAGAATATGAAAAAAATCCATAATTTGTGATTTTATTAAATTTTATGCCGATATTATTCAAATCTACATAAAAGGAGCTTAAAAATGAATACAAGAGAGAATTATGTATCCCCCTTTTCTACAAGGTATGCCAGCGACGAAATGCAGTATATTTTTTCGGAACGCTTTAAGTTTACAACTTGGAGAAAGCTTTGGATCGCACTTGCTAAAGCTGAAAAGGATCTGGGACTTGATATAACCGATGAACAAATCCAAGAGATGCAAGACAACTGTGAAAACATCAATTTTGAGGTCGCACAGCAACGCGAAAAGGAAGTTCGCCATGATGTAATGAGTCATATCTATGCGTTTGGAAAACAGTGCCCCAAGGCAGAGCCTATCATTCACCTCGGCGCAACCTCTTGTTATGTCGGCGATAATACCGATGTTATCATTTTGCGTGAGGCTTCCCGTCTTGTATTGAAAAAAGCATGTACTGTTCTAAAAAACCTTTCCGAGTTCGCTTTAAAGTATAAGGATGTTCCTTGCCTTGGTTACACACATCTGCAGCCCGCACAGCTTACAACTGTCGGAAAACGCGCAACCCTTTGGGCAAATGAACTTGCAATGGATATTGAAAATCTTGAATTTCAGATTTCACAGCTTCGCCTTTTAGGCTCAAAGGGAACAACCGGAACGCAGGCAAGCTTTATGGAGCTTTTTGAAAATGATGAAAAAAAGGTTTGTGCACTTGAGGATAAAATAGCTGAGCAAATGGACTTTGCGGGCTGTGTGGCTGTTTCGGGGCAGACCTATTCGCGTAAAACCGATGCGTATTTCCTTTCGGTTCTTTCGGGAATTGCCCAAAGTGCCTATAAGTTTTCCAATGACCTTCGTATTCTCCAATCCTTTGAGGAAATGGAAGAACC
>JAZQMT010000131.1:0-6586 GCA_045543635.1 Oscillospiraceae bacterium
CTCAAACAGAACGAATATGAGTGATATTGTGAGACAGGTCTCACAGTTTTATTATGCCTTTCGGCATAGTGGTATTTTTGCTCACGCAAAAGTGATATTATATTCGCCCCTTAAACTGTCCGAAGGACAATATCACGATGCGGAGCATCATATCACTGCGAAGCAATATCACTCGCCGTAAGGTGAATATAACTGTGGCACCTTCCTTACGGAGGGTGCCACATGTATCGGTTTTTTCCTGCAAATGAGACCAAAAAGAAGCAAAAACCGCAAAAACGCCCTCAAATTGCCTAAAATCTTGTAAAAAAATCGAAAATATACCTGCAGGATTTGACACTCGTTGTTTTTTTTGCGGAGTATAATAATGTTCCAAAAGGAAAAAAACGAAAAGGAGCAGCAAAATGAAACGCACACAGTCCGCAACAGCAGAAAAAGGAAAAGAGAGCGTTCCTTCGCGCATTTCGGAGGAAAGCCGAAAGGAAATAATAAAATCAGCGGTAGCGGTTTTGTTTGGCGTCGTGTTTGCCGGTGCTCGCGTTGCAGAGGGAATATCGCCGTTTGGCGTTGCAGTAGTGGCGGCGTTGCGCGGTAAATATAGTTTTTTTGCCCTGCTCGGCGCGGGATTTGGATATTTTGCGTTAGGTATTTCACAGGGTGGCATCCGATATATTGCCGAGATGCTTATTTTAGTGGCAATAAAATGGGCGTTTGCTGCCTTTTTTGAAACGGAACATAATTGGGGACTTCCGGTAACAGCAGCCGCTATCAATCTCGCAGTGGGTGCGGTTATGCTGTTCACAAGAGAATCGACGCTGTATGATGTGTTATTCCTTATTTCAGAGTGTATTATCTGTGGCGGTGCGGTTTATTTTATTGCCCGCTTATCCGCTGTTTTTGAAAAGGGCGGTGCAATGCAAACTGCGGAAAATGTAGTGGCGCTTTCGGTTTGTGCCGGACTGGCACTCATTTCCTTGTCCGAAATTATTGTGGGCTTTGTATCATTGGGACATGTTGTGGCGGTATACTGCATTATGATAATGGCTTATTCGCTGGGAACTTTAGGCGGAGCCTGTGCAGGGCTTGCTATCGGAACGGCACTTTCCGTGCAGGCAGGTGACGGTGGATTTGCAGTTATGGCGCTTGGACTGGGCGGCATGCTTTCGGGGCTTTTTCGGGGACTTTCCCGTTATGCAGTGGCACTTTTGTTTTTGCTTTGCACATTGCTTGCCGTAGCAGTTGTCGGGGCGCGCAGTGAGGAGCTTTATTTTCTGTATGAGGCAATTTCTGCCGCTGTTGTTTTTTTGCTGACTCCCGAGCGTGCACTTAAGGCATTGAGCTGTTATTTCCCCGGTGTTTCGGGTGGCGGCGAATATTATCCCAATAAATACCTTTCGTCGCGGCTGGATTTTGTGTCCAAGGCGCTCAGCGAAACCTCAGAGTCGCTTTGTGAGATGTCGGATAGACTTTCCCGCAAAGGCGGTGACGATATGGATCGGGTGTTTTCCAGCGCGGCTGACCGCGTTTGCCGCCGCTGCGGAATGAAGCTTAACTGCTGGAACAGTGCATATACCGATACGATGGACTGCTTTAATCATATGATACCTGCCCTGCGCCGCAGCGGCAGAATAGAGCCCGAGCATGTTCCCGAGCTGCTTCGCCGCCGTTGCACCAAGATGTCGCAGCTTATTTCGGAAATCAACGGTGCCTACCATCAAAGCTTAAACAACGCACAAGCGGCACAGCGATGCCGCCAGTTAAAAGAGGTCGTCACGCAGCAGTTTGGCGGTGTTTCGCGGCTTTTGTGCGAAATGTCGCAGGAGCTTTCCCTTACCATGTGCGACCGTGAAATTGAAAGTAAAATAGGCGGCGAGCTTGCCCGTGAGGGAATAGACGCAAAGGATATTTCCTGCCCCGTTGATCGATTTGGAAGAAAAACGGTGGAATTCTACTGTCTTTCGGAAACAGCGGACAAGCTAGACCGTTCACTTTTAGAGGAAAGCATCTCGGAAATTTGCGGAACACCGATGCAGCAAGGAAGTATTCTCAAAACCGATGACCTTGCAAGGCTCACCTTTTCCGAGCAAACTCCCTACCGCATCACAACTGCAAGCTTTCAAAAAAAGGCGGAAGGAGAGCCTGTTTGCGGGGATAGCTTTGCTTGTCTCTCGCTGCATAATGGCTTTTCTGCAATCATACTCAGTGACGGGATGGGACATGGAAAAAGTGCCGCCGTAGACAGTAAAATGACGGTATCATTGGTTTCTCGTTTTTTAGGACTGGGATTTACGGTTGAGAATTGTGTTTCGCTTGTAAATTCTGCCCTCATGCTTAAATCAGAGGAGGAAACGCTTTCCACACTGGATACAGCGGTTTTTGATCTTTACAGCGGAACAGTTTCTTTAAAAAAAGCGGGTGCCGCGCCCAGTTTTTTAAGGCGTGGAAAACGCATTTCCAAGGTGGAAATGGGCTCGCTGCCGTTAGGGATACTTGGTGAAGTGCGTGTACGCGGTGCAGAGCTCAAGCTTTCCCGCGGTGATTTGGTTATCATGGGCTCAGACGGATTGTGTGCTCTTTCCGACGATGAAATAGAGAGTATCCTTCGCAAAAATGCGGACAAGACTCCACAGCAGCTCGCACGCATCTTAGGGGAAAAGGCGGCGTGTGCAGAAAATAAAGCTTCGGAGGATGACATCACCGTTGTGGTAACGCAAATAGATGCATAAGAGAGCCAAAATGCTTGACTTTGTGCTAAGGGGCGATGTATAATATAGAAAAACGGACAGAGTTAAGGAGAGTGTATCATCTTGGCTAAAAAATTTATGGATAAGAATTTCCTGCTTGAGACCGAAACAGCCCAAAAGCTGTATTTTGACTATGCAGAGCAGATGCCTATTATCGACTATCACTGCCATATCGATCCCGCGGAGGTTGCTCAAAACAGAAAATTTGATAACATTACGCAGGCATGGCTTGGCGGCGATCATTATAAATGGAGAATGATCCGTTCCAATGGTGTTGCGGAAGAGGAGATCACCGGCTCTGCTGATGACAGAACCAAGTTTCAGCGCTTTGCCCAGGCCCTGCCTCTTGCTATCGGCAATCCTATGTATCATTGGACGCATTTGGAGCTCCAGCGTTACTTTGATTTTAACAAACCGCTTTCTGCAGCTACTGCAGATGAGGCTTGGGAGGTTTGTAATGCGAAGCTTCAAAGCGAGGATATGCGGGTTCGCAGTATTATAAAAAAATCCAATGTTAAGGTTATCGGCACTACCGATGATCCTTGCGACAGTCTTGAGTGGCACAAAAAGCTGATGGAAGATGAGAGCTTTGATTGTAAGGTGGTTCCTTCCTTCCGTCCCGATAAAATGGTGAATATTGATAAACCCGGCTTTGTAGAATATATTGCTAAATTCTCCGAGGTTTGCGGTAAAAATATCGAAAATCTTTCCGACCTTTTGAGTGAGACCGAAAAGAGAATTGACCTCTTCCATGCTCTCGGCTGCCGCGCTGCCGACCATGGAATGGATTATGTTGCCTGTGTTCCTGCAACCGAAAGGGAAGCGGACGAGATATTTAAGGCAGCACTAGCAGGCAAACAAATCACTGTTGAGCAGGCTGAAAAGTATAAGACTGTTTTGATGCTGTTCTTCGGCGGCCAGTATGTTCGCCGCGGTTGGGTTATGCAGATTCATTACAGCGTTTTCCGCAATACAAACTCCAAAAAGTTTGAGCAGCTCGGCCCCGACACAGGCTTTGACTGCATTTCCAATAAAGAGTGCTCCCGCGCACTTGCTGATCTTTTGGATATGCTCAATTCGGCAGACAGCCTTCCCAAGACCATTCTCTATTCGCTCAATCCGGCGAATAATGAGTTTCTCGGTTCGCTTATCGGGTCTTTCCAGGGAACAGAGGCAGCCGGTAAAATACAGCATGGCTCTGCATGGTGGTTTAATGATACCAAAACCGGAATGCAGAAACAGCTTACCGACCTTGCAAATCTCTCTATCTTGGGCAACTTTGTTGGTATGCTTACCGACTCCCGCAGCTTCCTTTCCTACACCCGCCATGAGTATTTCCGCAGAATTCTCTGTAATCTGCTCGGCACATGGGTCGAAAACGGGGAGTATCCCAATGACCCCGCGCTGCTCGAGCGCATCGTCAAGGGTATCTGCTTTAATAATGCAAATGCCTATTTCGGTTTTGATTGTAAATAACTATAGAGTAAGCTCCTTGTGCAACTGCATAGGGAGCTTCAATTTTGAGTTTTAAAACTATTGTGTTTTTTATAAAATTATGATACAATGATATAAATATACGAAATTGTGATAAAAACCGACACCGAGAACCTAGTAAAATAAAAAACGGGAGAGAATAATATGCAGGAAAATTTCAGAAAACAAGCCCTCGGTTTTCACAAAGCGGATGTCATTGAATATATCTATGCACTTACAAGCGAGAAGGAGAATAATGAAAAAGAGGCGTCGGAACAAATAAAGGCGCTCACCGATGAGCGCGATAGCCTTGCAGAGCAAAACAAAACCCTCTCCGAAGCTAATCTGGCTTTAGAGGAGCAAATTCAAAAGCTGAAAGCCGAGCTGGCTGACGCGAATATTTCTAAAAGCCGCCTGTATGAGGAAAATAATGAAAATCGCCGGATCCTTCTCGATAATGAGCGAGAGTTTAATATCAAAAACGAGCAAATCAGTAAGTTGATTGCCGAAAATGAAGCGTATGCAGAAAAGTGTGCGAAATATGCCGAAATAGCAAAAGATGTCGGTAAAACGATTATGGAAGCGAAACGAGTGGCATCCGATATTGTGGAAAGGGCAAACCGTGAGGCGGAGGATATTCGAAAAAACACGGAAAAAACCGTCGCGGAGACATTGCGAGAGCTTTCAGGGGCAAACACCGAGCTGGAAACCCTAAAGCGCAACCTTGCGGATATGACCCGCGTTTGCGAAAACAGAATTAAAACGGTGGAACTCAATCTTAAAAGCATGCAAGATTCGGTTTCTGCAGTTGTTCCTTGCGGTGAGAGCGAGGCGGCGAGCGTGCAGCAACCGAGTGCAAGCACTGAGCAGGACAATACCCACGAATTTTTTTGAGCGGCCGCGAGTCGCTTCTTGCGGCGCAAGCGGCGGTCATAAAAAGGCAGCAAAACCGATAACGATGGAGCCGATCGTTGTAAATCGGCGGCTTCATAAATCGGTGGGCTCTAAATGGGGCCCGAGAAAAAGCCGTTTTCAACGGTTTCTGGATTTTTTAAGAGGCAGAAAGTTATGGTAAAATCAAAAGGTGCGCAAAGCTGCTGTGAGCTATGCGCAAACTATGTGTATGATGAGGATGCTGAGTGCTATGAGTGCTTGGTGAGCCTTGATGAGGATGAAATGGCGGGCTTTCTTTCGCGGCAGCAGAGGGAATGTCCGTTTTTTCGCTTTGGCGATGAATATACCATCGTCCGAAAACAAAACTGAATAGTAGGAAATAACACATCGGAGGATATGATATGAAACTTAGTTACAAGCGCACAGTGCTTATTGGATTTGCCTTTATGTCCATTTTGGCTTTTTGGCAGTTTTATGATCAGGTCATACCTTTTCTCCTTGAAAATGTGTTCGGAATGAGCACCTTTGCTGCAAACTCTATTATGTCTATTGATAACATTTTGGCTATCTTTATGCTCCCCTTATTTGGCGCACTTTCGGATAGGACAAGCACCAAACTGGGTAAACGCACACCCTATATCCTGTTTGGAACCATTGGCGCAGTTGTTTTAATGGTGGTCATGGCACTGTTTGAGCAAGCGCGTAATTTTTCGGGTTTTTTAGTTTCTTTGGTTCTTATCCTTATCGTTATGGCGATGTATCGCACTCCCGCGGTAGCCTATATGCCCGATGTCACCGAAAAACCGCTGCGAAGTAAAGCAAACGCGATTATAAATCTGGTTGGCTATATCGGCGGCATTTTTGCTACGATTGTTATGATGTTTCTGCTCAAAAGCGATAAAAATGCTGCGGGTGAAACGGTGTATTCCGAGGACCAGTCTTTTCTGCCTGTCTTTTTGGTGATTGCAGGATTTATGCTGGTGTCGGTTCTTATCATGGTGTTTGCTGTTCGGGAAAACAGCCTGCCGCATGTTGAGGATGAGCCCGAGCAGATAGAGGCGGGAGGTAAAATGCCGGCGCCCGTTAAAAAGAGTCTTGTGCTTATCTTAGTATCGGTATTCCTGTGGTTCATGGCTTACAATGCGGTTACCACTGCGTTTTCCCGTTATTGTGTGGCAGTTTGGAAAACAGATCTCGGCACCTCATCAAGTTACCTTTTGTTTGCAACGATTTCTGCTATCGCAGCCTTTGTGCCGCTTGGATTTCTTTCGGGGAAGGTTGGAAGAAAGAAAACTGTTTTGCTCGGTGTCGCGCTTATGACCGTGTGCTATGCTGTTGCAATAGCAATCCGAGTGCAAACTCCCGTAATGTATCTTATTTTCGGACTTGTCGGTGTCGGCTGGGCGGCTATCAATGTTAACTCTTATCCCATGGTGGTTGAGATGAGCAGCGGCTCAAATGTGGGGAAATATACCGGG
>JAZQMT010000132.1:0-12973 GCA_045543635.1 Oscillospiraceae bacterium
CTCAAACAGAACGAATATGAGTGATATTGTGAGACAGGTCTCACAGTTTTATTATGCCTTTCGGCATAGTGGTATTTTTGCTCACGCAAAAGTGATATTATATTCGCCCCTTAAACTGTCCGAAGGACAATATCACGATGCAAAGCATCATATCACTGCGAAGCAATATCACTCGCCGCCAGGCGAATATAACTGTGGCACCTTCCTTACGGAGGGTGCCACATCGGCGGGAGTTAATTTTTGTTTTAAATAAGGCGCAGTTTTTTCGCAATTTGATTGCCATCAACGCAGATGTAACAATGGGCCACACCATCAAAACCAACTTGGTACAAATGTCCGTCTATACAGGCAGAGAGGGCGTGCGCGGTCTCGATAAGAATTTCAACATCGGCGTAAACATTCCCATCAATAACTAGCTCATTGATGCGTTTTACGCGGCGGAAAACAATATGATGACCGAACGCATCGGTTTGTACCAAAATGCGCGATTTAACAGTCATATCAGCAACGCGCAAAATGGGGGTGTCGACTCCGTCAACTATGGGGGAAACAGTAGGAGCTTGTGCACCCGCCGGCTCACCGTTAAGGCAGGAGTTGACTTCTTCCGGCAGGGTTTTGAGTTTTGCGCCGTTTATAACTCCAAGAATAAGATAATAAAGAACCCAAGCATGAATGGCTAGATCGAGAATGCCTGAAATTTCTCCTGCAACGAGATAAAATGCAATTAAAGCCAAGGTGTCCAAAACAAACAACACAAGCGCGGCTATCATCCAGCCAAAATGCTTTTTACTGAATATCCAACAGACTAGATAGCACAAGACGCTTAGCACAGCAATTGCCACAAGCGAGGCAAAAAGAATTTGAAATTCTGCCATTGTTGCAAAAACAGTTGCAAAATACGGAACGGTTGCTGAAAAAAGAAGCATGGTATCCGAACCTACAAGAGCAAGAATAATATTTATAACCGTTAGACCTATCATTAAAATCAGGTTTGTTCTCGCAACATTGTATTTCTGTTGTGCAATGGTTCTGGGGGTTGGGGCAATGTTTCCTGTTGTGTTCATAATACTCCTCCTCAAGGATTTTTTTCATTATATCACGCGCACGCATAAGATGCAATAAAAAATGGCAGCATTGCTGCCATTTTTTGTCATTTTTTGTTTTTTTCGCTGATTACAAAGAAAATTGCTGAAAGCAAGATAAAATTTAAGCTATCAATAAAATTTAATCGACTTTAGAAGCCTGCTCCTTTAAAAGGTCACGAATTTCGCAAAGCAACTGCTGCTCAGCAGAAATTTCGGGCGCTGCTTCTTCTGCTGCCTCAATGATTTCTTCAGCCTCTTTTTTCTTGAGCTTTTCAGCAGTTTCCTTAAATTTGTTTTGGAATGTAAGAATAACCTTGAGCGCTACAAAGATAGAAAATGCAACAAGAAGGAAATCAAGAACGGTCTGGATAAACAGACCGTATCTTATGGCACTTTCGGCAACGGTTTCCACGCCATCCACCACAACAGCGGGAGAAATAACATATTTCCACTCGGTTACATCAAGGCCGCCCATCAAAATACTGATTGCAGGCATAACAATGTCATTGACAAGGCTGGTGATAATCTTGTTAAACGCGCCGCCGATGATAACAGCGGTTGCCATATCAATAACATTACCTTTTGCGATAAAATTCTTAAAATCCTCAAAAAACTTTTTCATTTTCGTTTCTGTCCTCTCTATTATGTTTTTGTTTGTATCTGCAAGCTTAGGTTACCAGCTTCCGCCGCCACCGCCGCCTCCTCCTCCGCCGGAGAAGCCGCCTCCTCCGGAAAAACCGCCGAAGCCACCGCTTGTGCCCTGCGGTTGCGGAACGGAGACCATGCTGGAATGAATGGTGTCTATATTTCTATCAAAAGCACGAATAAACAACCATGTGTTAAATGCTCTGCTGCTGCCCGCTCCAAAATACCAATTGGGCGGCTGAACGGCAATTGTTTCGAATTTTTTCGCCCATTTATCCGAAAGCCCCATAACATAAGCAAAGGGAAGCACACTGTAGAAATACTCAGGCTCCTCTTGGACAAGGGCTTGCAGGCGGGAAAGCTCCGCTGTTTTTATAAACTCTTTAAAACCTGTTATCTCTCCGATAAGGCGAGTGCCACGGTTTGTGTAGCAACGCATTCTGGTTGACATAAAAGCACAGGCAAGCGACATCACCGCCGCTGCGATTGCTGCTTTATCCATTCCAAGAGCCAAAATGCCGATTGCGGTTTCTATAGCGATAATTGCAATTATCCCTATCCACGCGCCTATTCCCATTGCAAGAAAAGTAGTGTGGGAAACTGCATTTTTCTTATTTCTTGCGTAGGTTAAAATCGCGAGCATGATAAGCAGCAATATGCTGCATATAATCCCACCGACAAGCACTCCTGCCGACACTATTTTAATGGTATAGCCCATAACAAGCAGTGCTCCCATCGGAATAGCAGACAAGAGAACCGCAAATATGCCCGCAACGCTTGAGCTGGTTTTAAAAATTCTGTTTTCTTTTTTAGAGGTATAATGATCGGCTATACCCGCCTTTGCAGCTTCAACAGCGGTGTAAAATTTTTCGCTGAGTTCTTTTGTCGTAACTGTATTGCGGTTTTTAAAAAGCTCGGAAAACAGCACCTTTTCGTAAGCCTTTGCGCTTTTATCCATATCACGCAGCTTTGTCAGCCGCATGACATCATTATCTTCCTCAATAATAGAAAGATAGCCTTGATTTGCCCAAAAGATGATGAGTGAAATAATATCCTTGGTATCGGTAATTCCGTCTAAAATATAACCGACATCAGCACTGGTCATGGACTGGGGCGGATGAAAGCTCACAACAGGAATGATTTGTTTGCTGCGGCCGTAAACAATTTTTAAAATGATAACCACGGCAAATGCTACTACCATGAGCGCAATCATTAGAAATTCCAAAAGCGGCTTTTCCTCTTCGCCGACAAAATATTCGTCGGGAAGCGTAACGCGCACTGTTGCTCCCTCACCGAGGGCGAGTGTGCCTTTTGACTCTGCAATTATGGTTTTTCCGTTTTCCAAAACAGTAAACCCATCGGTTTGCGTTTGCCCGAAAAAGCCTGAAATGACTTCGGCACCCGATAAATCAGTCTGGGTGGGAAAGGTTACCGAAATCTTGGAGCTTTCAATAGGGGTTTGCCAACCATGTGGCAGGACATTCCAGTAAAATTCATCAAACTGAGCAATACCGTCATCTTTATTTTCAACGGTGTAGCTTATTTTATATGTCTTATCCCCGCGAACATATTGGTCCTCATCGCCGATTTGAATAACGGTGTTTCCGCTTTCGGTATAGGTGTCGAAGGGCTCACCATTAACATCTATATCCTTTATTCGCACACGGCAGGAATCAGTTTGCGCCTTTCCGTCTACCTCGCGGGTAACATCAAAGCGATATGGAATATAGCGAAAAATCCCATGCCTGTCCTCAAGGAAAGAGACATCAATCGTTTCGGTCACGCGGTAGGTGTTATTTTGAAAAATTTCTATTTCTGTGTCAAAACGGCGGGTTTGCATGTTCATATCCCGCTCAACATAAGTTGCAAAGCAGGTCTGCCCCGCTGACAGAACAAGAAAAGCCGCAAAGATACAAAAAAGCCTTTTCATAAACTGCTTTTTCATTTTTTCCTCCGAATGTTAAAACTGCACCCTGACATTTTCTCGCTCAGAAGCATCGTTTACCTCATAAAGGGGTTTTCGCTCAAAACGGAAAATTCCCGCAATGATGCTTGTGGGGAAAAGCTCGGTTTTGGTGTTGTAAGCCTTAACAGTGCCGTTATAATATTTTCTTGCATTGGCAATATCATTTTCAACGCCTTTAAGACTATTTTGCAAATCTATAAAATTCTGGTTTGCCTTAAGGTCGGGATAGGCTTCTGCAACAGCAAAAAGGTTTTTGAGTGCACCATAAAGCGCACCCTCACTCTTTATCCTTTCCTCAATTCCCTGTGCATTTACTGCCTGATTTCTTGCGGCGATAACCTTTTCCAGGGTTTCGGATTCGTGCTTGGAATAACCCTTGACAGTTTCGACCAAATTAGGAATAAGGTCGTATCTCTTTTTCAGGTAAACATCCATGGTCGAAAAAGCCTCTTCTACATGGTTGCGCAGGCGAACAAGCCCGTTATAGCCCGCAATCGCCCAGATAACTACAATTAAAACAACAGCCAAAATAATATAAGGCATATTTATTTCTCCTCTCTGTTTTTCTACTTTTCATATTACTCTTTTTTTGTCTGATTGTCAATGAAAGGTGACTATTTTTGGTGGTTATATTGCCTATATTCCCATTCACTGATGACATGGTTATTGTTTTATTTGTAAATTATTTTTAAACTGTCCCAAACACTATTGACAGAAGGTAATTTTTGGAGTAATCTATGTTTAGCACTCAAAGAGTACGAGTGCTAAATTGAGGTGTTTATATGGAGTTAAACAACCGAAAACTTATGGTTCTTTCCCTGATTGCCAAAAGCTATCTTAAAACCGGAGAGCCTGTCGGCTCCAAATCGTTGGTATCGCAGCTGGGTGAAGCGGTTTCCTCTGCAACCATTCGCAACGATATGGCGGAGCTTGAAAGGCGTGGGCTTTTATTTCAGCCGCACACCTCTGCCGGAAGAATTCCGACTGCGGCAGGTCTTCGGCTTTATGTTGAGCGGCTGATGGAGAAGCGAAGGCTTTCTAAAGAGCGGCGCGGATTTATTGATTCACTGTTTTCCGGCGTTCACAGCGTAGAAGGTGCAATCACCGCCGCATCCAATGCGCTTGCTGACTGTGCAAGATGTGCCTCCTTTTCCATTGCTCCGACAGGAAACAGCGTCACACTAAAGCAGATCGATTTTATTAAGACCGGCAACCGCACGATGGTGTTCGTTGTGTTAACGGGGACAAACATTGTAAAAAGCGTATTTGTGCGCCTTAGCGGTGAGCTGACAAATGAGGCTCTTGAAGTTCTTTCCAAAGCCGCGAAAAATCATCTCACAGGCTGTATTCTCTCGGACATCAACCCACCCCTCTTACAAACCATGGCAGCCGAAATTTCGCAGCATGCACTTTTATTTTCTCCCTTTTTTGAAGCCCTTAGCGAAACGGTGGCTGAGCTTACAAGTCCGGGGTTGTATGTCAAAGGGCAAGACCATCTGTTGCGCAGTGCTTGTGCACACTTAGACGCTGTAAAGGCTCTTGATATGCTTTCTTCCGACCAACTTTTCGAGCTTATTACCCCGCACAGCGGAGTAAGTATCGTTATCCCTGATGGTGATGAGCTCAGCCGTACCGCGCTCATTTATTCGGGATACCGATTTTCGGATGATTTGTTTGGAACGATCGGCATTTTAGGACCATATCGTTTAGATTACGGCAGCATTATACCCATGATTGAATATTTTTCCTATTCTCTGGAAAATATGTTAAAACAAAGTGAATTTGACAAGTAACGCGAAAGGACAAAAGGAGGCTCACACAAATGAGCGAAAACAAAGAGACTGAAAAAAACGCAGCCGCTGAAGCTCCCAAAAAGGAACAAAAGCCCAAAACCTCTAAAAAAGAGGCGGCGCTGCAAAGCGAAATAGAAGCGCTGCGCGAGGAGCTTAATGCACAAAAGGACACATACTTAAGGGTTTGCGCTGAATATGATAACTTCCGCAAGCGCACCGCAAAGGAAAAGGCAGACATTTACGCAAACGCTACTGCAAAGGCAGTAGAGGATATGCTCCCTGTTATTGATAATTTTGACCGTGCAATTTTAGCACAGGGCGAAAATGCCGATCAGGGATTTACTATGATCTACACCCAGTTTAAAGAGTATCTTACAAAGCTGGGAGTATGTGAGATGCAGACAGAAGGAGCTAAATTTGACCCCAACTGTCACATCGCTGTCATGCATATTGAAGATGATGCGTTTGAAGAAAATACCGTCATCGAAGTTTTTCAAAAAGGCTATACGCTTGGGGATAAGGTTATCCGCCCCGCCTGCGTTAAAGTTGCAAACTAACATTTAAGAATAAAAGGAGATTTACTACTATGTCTAAAATCATCGGAATTGACCTCGGAACTACCAACTCTTGCGTTGCCGTTATCGAAGGCGGCGAGTCTATCGTTATCGCCAACGCCGAAGGGGCACGCACCACTCCCTCTGTTGTTGCATTTACTAAGGACGGGGAGCGTCTTGTCGGTCAGGTTGCCAAAAACCAGGCTATCACCAACTTTGACCGCACCGTTTCTTCTATCAAACGCCACATGGGAACAGACTATAAGGTTGACATTGACGGCAAAAAGCTGACTCCGCAAGAGATTTCTGCTATGATTTTGCAGAAATTAAAGGCAGATGCTGAAGCTTATCTCGGCGAGACTGTTACCGAGGCTGTTATCACTGTTCCCGCTTATTTTACTGATGCACAGCGTCAGGCCACTAAGGATGCCGGTAAAATTGCCGGGCTTGAAGTTAAGAGAATTATCAACGAGCCTACTGCTGCTGCTCTTGCATACGGTATTGACAAGGAGCAGGACCAGAAGGTTATGGTTTATGACCTGGGCGGCGGAACCTTTGATGTTTCCATCATCGAGATTGGTGACGGTGTTCAGGAAGTTCTTGCAACCGCAGGTAATAACAGACTCGGCGGTGATGACTTTGACCAGAGACTGATGGATTATCTCTGTGCCGAGTTTAAAAAGACCTCGGGCATTGACCTTACTGCCGATAAAATGGCAATGCAACGCGTTAAAGAAGCTGCTGAAAAGGCTAAGATTGAGCTTTCGGGCGTAACTCAGGCTCATGTTAATCTGCCCTTCATTACTGCTGATGCAACAGGTCCCAAACACCTTGACATGACGGTTACCAGAGCGAAATTTAACGAACTGACTGCCGATTTGGTGGAAGCTACGATGGGTCCCGTAAAACAAGCTCTCTCGGACGCAGGTCTTGCCCCCTCCGATCTTCACAAGGTTCTTTTGGTCGGCGGTTCGACCCGTATTCCCGCTGTTGCCGACGCTGTTAAGAACTACACCGGAAAAGAGCCCTTTAAGGGCATCAATCCCGATGAGTGCGTTGCATTAGGTGCTGCCATTCAGGGCGGTGTTCTCGGCGGTGAGGTTAAGGGGCTTCTGCTTTTAGACGTTACTCCTCTTTCACTCGGACTTGAGACTCTAGGCGGAGTTTGCACCCGAATTATCGAGCGCAACACCACCATTCCCACCAAAAAATCCCAGATTTTCTCCACTGCCGCCGATGGACAGACTTCTGTTGAAATTAATGTTCTTCAGGGTGAAAGAGAGTTTGCAAAAGACAACAAATCTCTGGGTATGTTCCGTCTCGACGGTATTCCTGCTGCTCCCAGAGGCGTTCCCCAGATCGAAGTTTCCTTTGATATTGATGCGAACGGCATCGTAAATGTTTCTGCGAAGGATCTGGGAACCGGCAAAGAGCAGAAAATCACCATTACTTCCTCCTCTAACATGTCCAAAGAGGACATTGAAAAGGCTGTTCAGAATGCAGAGCAGTTTGCCGCTGAGGACAAGAAACGCCGTGAGGAGATCGATGTTCGAAACAATGCTGACCAAATGGTTTATCAGACCGAAAAAACAATAAACGAGCTTGGCGACAAGATTGAGGCAGCAGACAAAGATGACCTGTACGCAAAACTTGAAGCACTCAAAGAGGCTCTTAAAGGAACTGACACTGAAGCCATCAAGACAAAGCAGGATGAACTTCAGAATGCCTTTTTTGCAGTTTCTCAAAAGGTTTACCAGCAGGCAAATGCTCAGGGTGCACAAGCTGCTCCCGGTGCTGATGCTCAGGGCGCTGCGGGAGCCGATTATGTTGATGCTGACTACTCCGAAGTTAAAGATGAAGGCAGCGAAAACAAATAAAAAACAATAACAGCATTTGCCGCCCAAACAAAAGGGCGGCTTATGCCTTTTTGTAGACAAAGTTTTAAAAGGGTGAATGATATTGGCAGACAAACGCGATTATTATGAAGTGCTGGGGATTTCCAAAGGTGCTTCGGAGGATGAAATTAAAAAGGCTTACCGCCAAAAAGCCAAAGAGTTCCATCCCGACCTGCATCCCGGCGACAAAGAAGCCGAGGCAAAATTCAAAGAAGCAAGCGAGGCACACGAAGTTTTATCCGACCCTGAAAAGCGTGCAAGATATGACCAATTTGGTCACGCAGGGGTTGACCCGAGCTACGGTGCGGGCGGAGCAGGCGGCTCTTACGGCGGGTTTGGTGGCTTCGGTGGCGGAATGGACTTTGACCTCGGGGATATTTTCGGTTCTATTTTCGGCGGCGGTGGGCGCAGAGCCAACCCCAATGCACCGCGCAGAGGTAATGATGTTGAAGTGTCGGTTTCTATTGATTTTTTGCAAGCATGTCACGGTGTAAGCAAAACAATTGAGTTTAGTCACATGGATAAGTGCTCCGAGTGCGGCGGAAGCGGAGCTGCAGCGGGTTCTTCTCCGCAAACCTGTCCCGACTGCGGAGGCAGCGGTCAGGTTCGTATGACGCAGCGCACACCTTTTGGCATGACCACCACCATGCGCCCCTGTTCTCGTTGCGCAGGCAAAGGAAAGATCATTTCCAATCCTTGTAAAAAATGCAACGGCAGCGGACAAGTGCGCCGCACCCGCAAGCTTGACATATCTATTCCTGCCGGAATTGATGACGGTCAGGTTCTCACTTTGCGCTCACAGGGTGACGTCGGCTTTAACGGCGGTCCTTCGGGGGATGTGTTAGTCGATGTTTTGGTGCGTCCGCACCCGCTCTTTAAGCGCGAAGGATACCATGTGTTTTGCGAAGTTCCCATAACATATGTTCAGGCGGCTCTCGGTGACGAGCTGACTGTTCCCACCATTGACGGAAAGGTGAAATACAAAATTCCTGAAGGCACACAGCCGGGTGCAACCTTTCGCCTCAAAAACAAAGGTATCAAGCAGGTAAACGGCAGTTCCCGCGGAGACCAGTATGTTACCGTAAGCATTGAAGTTCCTAAAAATCTTTCTAAGAAACAAAAAGAAGTTCTGCGAGAGCTGGACAAATCGCTTTCGGATGCAAGCTACGAAAAGCGCCGTGGATTTTTTGACAGGTTAAAGGATCTTTAAGAAAAAAGGAGGAAAAAAGATGAACCCTAATCCCGTGATTGCTGCGGAAACTGCTTCGGAGCTGAGGCAAGATATTTTTAAAATCGGATTTTCACTCTGTACCTTTGCGCCGTTGTGTTCTCTTTTAGCCTCTGTTTTTCTTACTACATATTCTGCACAGAGCGGCATTTGGGGCGAGCAGCTTACCGAAGCTTTTATCGGCAGTGAATTTTATCCGTTTTACAGCCTTGCGGTTTCGCTGATTCCTATGCTCGTTTGTATTTTTATGCTGTACCTGTTTTTCAGGTGCAGCTTTTCTCCCCTCATGTTAAAGCCTGCAGTTTCTGCTCGCAGATTTGGGTGCATAACCACGGTAGGGCTTGTATCCGTTCCTTTGGCAAGCCTTGTTTCCGCCTTTACTGTTATATTGCTTAAAAGGGTGGATTTTCCTTTCAACTCGGTGCAAGCGCCAAAAGGTGTTTTTGCCACAATTATTTTTGTTTTGGTGCATGTAATTATTGCACCTTTTCTTGAAGAGCTGTTTTTTCGCGGCTTAATTTTAGAACGGCTTAGGCGGTATGGCGATGTATTTGCCATCCTTACAACAGCGATGATGTTTTCACTTCTACATTCTTCGCTCCAAAGCTTTCCCTCAGCATTCATTTCAGGGCTTTTGTTCGGATTGCTTGCTGTGTGGACAGGTTCTTTCCTCTCTCCTGCAATCGTGCACGCTTTAAACAATGCCCTTTCAGTCATCACCATTTTGCTTTCGGCAAACGGAAAAGAAGCTGTCTCTGACCTATGTTTTGTTGGTGTGGTAGGCATATTTTTACTTCTATCGGCAACAGCATTTTTTATCCTTCACAAAAAAAATCCGGCGGCATTTCGCATGCATTTTTCGGGTAAGCCGCTAAAAGCACGGCGCAAGGCAGGAATTTTGTTTTTCAGTCTGCCCATGATGATATTTATTTTTTTATCGATTGCAGCTGCACTTTCGGCATTTTCAGGATAGGAGAGCTTTTTATGAAAAGTGATCTACATTATATGGGGTTGGCGCTAAAACAGGCAAAAAAAGCCGGTGAGATGGGCGAGGTTCCTGTTGGAGCTGTTATCGTAAAGCGCGAACAGGACGGCAGCGAGCGCATCATAAGCTACGGCTACAACCGCCGCGAAACAAAAAAGAACGCCTTGATGCATGCTGAAATATCTGCTATTGACAAGGCATGCAAAAAACTCGGTAGTTGGAGGCTTTCGGGTTGTACGCTGTATGTCACATTAGAGCCTTGCCCTATGTGTGCAGGTGCAGCTATCAATGCACGAACTGACCGTGTTGTGTTCGGAGCGCGCGACCTGCGTTTCGGTGCATGCGGCTCGGCAGTCAATCTCTACGAGGTTCCCTTTAACCACATTCCCGAACTTGAGGGGCCCATTATGCAAGAGGAATGTGCTCAAATACTAACAAACTTTTTTAAAATGCGGCGAAAAAAAACCTAAAACAGGGAATGTTCATGATTTGTTTGTTGTTTTTGCACCGCCAATAGGGTACAATATAAAAAACGAAACGGAGAGCAGTATGTTCGGGTATCTCAGGCCGATGAAGCCGGAACTGAAAATTTCAGAATATAGAGCATACAACGCAGTTTACTGCGGATTTTGCCGTGTGCTGGGAAAATCGGGTGCTGTTTTGCGCCTTACTTTAAGCTATGATTTCACCTTCTTTTCCCTGCTGTCCCTTTCGCTTTGTGAAGAATTTTGCGGTTTTGACAAATGCCGATGCCCTGTAAAGCCGTTTGGCAAGCGGGCATGTGTGAAACACAGCCCGCAGCTTAGCTATGCTGCCGATTTGGCTGTGATGATGCTTTACGCGAAACTCAAAGATAACCTTGCCGACCGAGACGGGGCTTCTCTGTTTTCGCGCCTGTTTCTGTTTTATATTGCTCCGCGCTATCGCAAGGCGTCAAAAAGGCTACCGAGCGAAAAAGAGGAGCTTGAAGCTTATCTTTTATCGCAGGCAGAAGCAGAAGCGCAAAAAGCAGGTGTCGATGCCTGCTGTGATCCAACGGCAAAGCTTTTATCACAGTTTTTTAAAAATCTTTCCAAAGACCAAGCTCAAACTGAACATTTAGAGCGGCTCGGCTATGTCTTGGGGCGGTGGATCTATCTTTTGGACGCTGCCGATGACCTAAAAAAAGATCTTAAGAGCGGTGCTTTTAATCCCTTAAAGTTCTCCGAAGAGCTTTCGCCCGAACAAATCGGAAAGATAAAAGAGGAAGCTGAGCTTTCGCTCAACATCTGTATTTCGGAAGCTTGCGATGCGCTTTTAAATCTCAAGCTTTATCATTTCGAGCCAATTATAAAGAATATTATCTTTTTGGGGATGAAAAATACCCAATCTGCCGTTTTGCATTATGAGAGTAAAAAAGAAAGGAAGCTTGCCTTGAATGGAAAATCCCTATAGAATTTTAGGCGTCTCGGAATCTGCAACCGACGAACAAATAAAAAACGTGTATCGCGAGCTGTGCAAAAAATATCATCCTGATTTGCGCCCCGAGGGAGTTTCGCAGCAAGAGGCTGAAAAAAAGATGGCTGAGATCAATGCGGCTTACGATCAAATCATGCAGCAGAGACGCGGCGGAAATTCGGCGAGCTATTCTGCGGGATATTCCGGCAGCCATTCGGGTTACTCGCAATTTGCCGATATTCGCAGGCTGATAAATCAGCGGCGCATCGCACAGGCAGAAGAGCTTTTAGATGGAGTGCCTGCCGCTAACAGGAACGCTGAATGGAATTTTTTAAAAGCAACCGTTCTCTATTCGCGCGGCTGGTTTAATGATGCCTTTCAATATTTTGAGACTGCATATCGCATGGAGCCGCAAAATGCCGAATATGCCGCGGCATTTAGGCAGATGTCGGCGCGCCGAAACGGAAGCTACAATCCCGGCGGTTATCGCACAGCCGAGGGCCCGATAGGCGGCTCCTGCGACAATCTTTGCTGCAACCTTATGGCTTGTGATTGCTGCTGCAGATGTCTGGGTGGAGACCTTTTTCCCGGTTGCTAAGTAAGTGAGGTTTTAAAATGCGCGTAAGTTATAAAGTCGCATTAGGCGGCATGGTTATGGCTTTATCGGTGCTGTGCATGACTGCAACAACACTGTTTCCTTTTGCCTCATTTGCCCTTCCTGCACTTGCGGGAGTTTTGCTCATTCCCCTAAACCTAGAGCTGGGCAAAAAATGGGCTTTTCTGGTTTATATCGGCGTATCAATTTTAAGTTTTTTTATTTCCTCAGACCACACGGCAGTCATATCCTTTTTAGCACTATTTGGATATTACCCTATTATTAAGGGTGTAATAGAAAAAATTCGTCGCCCTTTTATTGAATGGGTTTTAAAAATGCTCTTATTTAACGCTGCTATAGCTGTCGGTGTTTTGCTTACGATCGCGTTTTTCGGCATGGATATTTTACTTTCGGAATACAGCGAATTCGGAAAAATAGGATTAGGGATCTTTATCCTTGCCTGCAATGTAGCATTTATAATTTTTGACTTTGCACTTACGCGCCTGATAACGCTTATTATTCTGCGGTTACTTCCGCTTCTTAAAAAACTCAAATGAAAGGGCGGGCAGAGATGAACAGCATTTTATTTATCTGCACCGGCAACACCTGTCGCAGTGCAATGGCAGCCGCTATCGCCGAAAAAATTGCTGACCGGCGCGGTCTTGCTATTACGGCAAATAGTTGCGGGCTTGCCGCTTCGGAAGGCGCCAAAGCTTCGGACGGTGCGATACAGGCACTGCGGGAGCTATATGATATAGACCTTTCCTCTCACAAGTCGGATCGTAGCCAT
>JAZQMT010000133.1:0-17443 GCA_045543635.1 Oscillospiraceae bacterium
CGGGCAGATACCGATGCCAAATATTCATTCGACCGTGAGTACAGCCGAGGAATGCAGACCGATAAGGAGCTCTTTGAAAAATGCCTTATCTGGGCGCTGTCTCCCAGTCTCGCAGAATATGACCGCGTCACTACCACCCACCTGATCCATCCGGATAACTGGATCCCGTTTGCGCCCTCCGGCATTACACGCAAAGAGATTGCCGTTTGGCAGTACGGTAAGAACTGTCATCCGATTTATGACGATGCAGGCAATGAAACTACCTTCAATATAAACCTTGTCAGAAACGATAAGGTAATCATTGAAAAGATGTTTTAGTTGCATGTATGAGGAAAATGATGTATAATAGGAGGAAAGAAAGATGGTATATGTAAACTCGGTTTGCGTATTTCCGAGGAATGTAACCCTTAAAAAAGGGGAATGGTATTACGATGCATATGCAGAGGTACTCCCGACAAATGCAGATATTAGAAGCGTTACATGGCATAGCGAAGATACAAGTGTGGCTTCGGTAAATGCATCAAGCGGATATATTTATGCCAATAGTGCGGGAACGGCAAGAATCTATGCAACGGCAAAGGATGGAAGCGGAGAAAGCGATTATATTACGGTTACGGTAACAAGCGGCGCAATACGCGTATCGTCGGTATGCCTGAACAAAAGCAACCTTTCACTGGAAAAAGGGAATAGTTATACCCTTACGGCTACAGTTTACCCCACCAACGCCAGTAATCAATCTTTAAGCTGGAGCAGCAGTAATCCAAGTGTTGCAACGGTAAGCGGCGGAAAGGTAGTTGCCAAAGCCAAAGGCGGAGCATGGATAACCGCAACTGCACAGGATGGCAGCGGAGAATCGGATAGCTGTTATGTAACAGTAACGGGAAACACGCTGGTTACTTCGGTAATGGTAGAACCTGCAAGTAAGACCATGACGGTTGGGGATTCGACATATCTTTATGAAATCGTTTGCCCCACAAACGCTACAAATAAGAGTGTAGAGTGGAGCAGTAATAAAACAAGTGTTGCAACCGTCAATCCCATAAGCGGATTAGTTGTTGCACAGGGTGCAGGTACAGCCGTTATTACCGCAGCCGCACAGGACGGAAGCGGTAAGAAAGGAAGCTGTACAGTTCGGGTTGAGCCGCCGGTAGCAGTAGAATGTATTCAGGTATCTCCTAAAACAAAGACAATGAAAGTGGGAGAAACGGCTTACCTTGATGCAATTGTATGTCCGGTAAATGCAACAGATAAGAGGGTGACTTGGTGTAGTAGTAATCAAAATGTTGCCTGTGTGGATTATTATTCAGGACAGATTTATGCGAACGAAGCAGGAACAACAGTTATTACAGCAACATCGGTAGATGGTGGGTATTCAGATTCTGCTGAGATTACTGTTGTAATTGATTCAGTTACCATAAAGAGGGACGGTTCATTTAATAAAGTTATTTTTAATTCCACAGGAAAAGTTTGGCATTGCATCAATCATGATATGATCTATAATGAAGAGAATATGCGTGATCAAGTATTGCGTGCCAGGCGTGAACTTAATTATTTAGTAAACCCAGGTGTAATCGGGAGCGATATTAGGACTTATACCGACGAAGAGATAAAACTTTTATACGCAATAGATCCGTATGGTGTGGCAGATTATGTGCAAAGATTTGCAATAGGTTTGTTTTCCGTTGATGGTTTAAAAAGTGTGCTAGGATATAAAGATTACATTTTTGAACTTTTATTTAAACGAAAACCAAAATATTTTGCACGTACATTGACCGGAGTATGGTACGAAACAGAAGATAAACGTGAAATTACTGCTGTTCAGTCTGAATCAGAAACCATTTTTGGTATGCGTCCAATTTGGGATGGATATACATTGAAGCAGATTATAGAAGCGGCGTTTGATATTTTAGAAATTGCTCTTACAATTACCTGTAGTACAACTAAAGTTACGGAATTTCTTACGAATCATAAAAAGGTTGAGAATATAGTTAAAATCTTTACTTTTTTAATTGGTGCATGTAGTGATGGAGTTGTATCTGCTATACCAGACTTTTTAATTGGAGAAGCTCTAGAGGATACCTCCCTTCTTTGGGCATACAATTTAGTGTCTGTTTTTAGCAATATAAATGAAATAGCTCAAAATTTTAATAATGGACAGAACTATTATCAAGATATTTTTAATCATTGTATAAATGATACAGACTATATTATTTATATTGAATTAAACTCTGGACAAACACATAAATTACAAGATATTAAAGATGCATTAATTTCTTGTTGATGTTCTTAATATTATAGGTTGTGTTCTTAGCTGAAAATTTGTGTTTTAAAGCGGTTAATTTATTTTTTCTGTTAAAAAACAGTCTCCCATTTGTGTAAACAAATGCAGTTGGGCAGTAGCCTAAAATTACAAAAGCAGAAAAAGAGAAGGCTCACCACTAATAAGCATTCTCTTTTTCTGCCTGTCAAGTGATATACAAAGCATAATGGTCTATTTGCTACAAAACTTATGAATCAATACCACTCGCCGCAAGATAAACAGAGCTAACGTAATGTCTATGAAGAACACTATACCTAATTGGGCATGTTTTTAATATTTAACTAATGTATAATCGCTAAGCGAAGTATTATCCCAACCTGCTGCGGTTTTGCTGTAATATACTGAAATGTTTTTGTTGGGAGGTCCAAATACATAATTGCCCACCTTTTGTGGAGCATCACCTAAAAATTTCACGGTTTTCAGTGAGTCACAAGCGCTAAAAGTAGTATCGCCAATTTCTTCCACACCTGCAGGAATTGTAATGGCTTCTAAAGAGGTGCAGGCTTGGAAAACAGCAAAGGACCCGACTTTTTTCAACCCGGCCTCAAAGGTAATTGAAGTTAAAGATTTATTTCCAAAAAAAGCACACATTCCTACGCTTGTTACTGTTTTTGGAATAAATATTTTTTCCAAGCCTACACATTCGGCAAATGTATAATTTCCAATTTCAATTAGTCCGGAAGGAAGTTCAATGTTTTTAAGCTTTACACATTGTCTAAAAGCATCGTCATGTATCTTTGTAATACCGTTATTTAGATTTACCGTATGTAGATTTTGGCAGTAAAAAAAGGCGCTTGAATAAATTTCTTCAACCGTATTGGGCAGTGTAATGGATTCTATTTGGCAGTTCATAAAGGCTCTATGACCTATAACTTTAACCGGACACCCTTCGATTTGTTCAGGTACAACAATTTGCTTTTTATCGCCGAGATAATTGTTTATAATTACATTATTATCACAAATATTATACTCAAAATCGGATGCCGGACTTTCTTTAATAGACTGTTTAGTTGAGCTATTATTAGCAGAGCAACCGATTAGAGAAAATATTAAAGTGATTATAAGCATTAAAGCAAGCAGGAATTTTTTCATATAAAAAACCTTTCTTCAATAATTTTTGTGCTAATATTATATAAAAATCTTGTAGGAAATGCAATAAGAATATTTTTAAGTTGTATGTAAAGAGGGAGCATGGATAACCGCAACTGCACAGGATGGCAGCGGAGAATCGGATAGCTGTTATGTAACAGTAACGGGAAACACGCTGGTTACTTCGTTAATGGTAAAACCTGCAAGTAAGACCATGACGGTTGGGGAGTCGACATATCTTTATGAAATCGTTTGCCCTACAAACGCTACAAATAAGAGTGTAGAATGGAGCAGTAATAAAACTACTTTATCGGGAGAAACAAACAGTAATGCAGGTTTTTGAAGTATTCTATTATAATTTAAATCAATTAAAGTTTAAGGATAACAAGGTTTTTTTTGAGAATCTTCTTAAAAAATTGAGATTAAAATATACCGATATTGCCTTTTTATTTTCTTCAGATCAAACTGGTGAAATTTGTGAAAGAACAATAAAATTATTTCCGGTTTTGAAGGAATACAGACATTTTTATGCGGAATCTGAGTTGTATTTTAGAAGTATGCCGAATTATTGTTTTTCAAGTGTTGATATAGACGAAAATAAAAAAATCTCTTTACATATTAATAAACAACATAATGAGGATTTTAGTGCTTTACTCAAGAAAATTCCAAAGGTTATAAATTATGGATTTATGGGTGTTGTGCTTGATAAGGTTAATTGGTATGGGAATGAAGCGCAAAAACCTGCCTTTTTCCAATGTTCCAATAGTAGTGTTTTTAATGACCATAATTTTAATTCGTACTATAGCAATAGTATCCGTTTTGTTAAGGAATTCGATTATGGTAATAGGTATAATCCTGTAAAAATAATGATAGATCGAACAGACACTCTTAAAAGATTAAGACCGTACCCGGATACATTCAAGGATTTTATTTTAGAGCTGGGAAAACCTCTGTCTCGGGATTTAAAATGTGTATTTGATTCAAAAGAAAGAGAAGTTTGGCGGAAAGCTGCGGAAACCATAAAAGAGCTATCTGCCAAAGATGATTATTCGAATCTTTTGATTGAGTTTAAAAATGATTTGCTCAAAACACAACAAGAAACAGAAGACTATTTAATGTATTCCATTACTCCGATTAAAGGCATTTCGCTCAAATCAATCTTGGGTAAGTTTGCAAGAAAAAATAGATATAGCTATATATCTTGTACGAATGGTTGTTACCAATATCAAAAAGTTAACGAAAATAACCATACTATTTTGGTAGAATTTATGCATATACCATTTTCATCATTGGTTGATGGTTCTGTTTCAATTATGGGATATAATTTCGTCCATCACTTATGCAAATTACCGCGGTTAGTAGTAAAAGATAAAACTTTTGTAGAAAAATATGCCGAAAAAGTTTTCGAAGCGGCTGTTCAAATTGAGAGCGCATACACTCCAAAACTATTGTCTTTTTACGGAAAAACGCCTGATTGGTTTGTGGGAGAGACAAGAGAGGATATTGATAGGATTATTAAGAAGAATAAATGATTACAATGAGAAAGAAGCCGATTTTGACGCCCCTGGTGTTACAATTTCCTTTATAAATATTAGTGAAAATTTAATTAAGAACTGCCTTGCATTTGCCACACAACAGAACACATTTAATCTTTTGCAAGGACTTAATAAAGTAACGGGGCCGGGTGTTTATGAACACGATGAAGAAATTGCGGCATATTTTGCAAAGACTTCTTCTAAAGGGGCATATAAACATGAAAAGAAATTTCAAAATTATTACTAATCAGGGTCAAGTTCATAAAAGAAAATGCTTTTATAGGGTCTTGGATATTAAAGATAGTAGAGATTTTAAAAGGACCTACCCATCTCCCCATAGACCGGAATTAATATTAACAGAAGAAATTCATTTTACTTTTTTTGAGCAATTAACTTCGCAGATCTCTGTTGAAATTTTTAAAGTGATAAAAAAAGAAATACCGAAAACTGCTGTTTTATATTGTGGTGATCGATATATTGTTAATCTAAATGATTTTTTTTATCTATCAATTTATCTAAGTTGTATAGGCTGTGACCTATGGGTAAAATGTTCTTCTAAATTAGGGAAAATAAATTTTTCAGAAGAATGTAACCTTAAATTTGAACTTTGTGATGAAAAAGAATCATATCAATGCGATATAATTCGGTTTGGAAGACCGGATAAATACAGGATTGAATATTTTAATTTGTATTTTGGCTTATACGCAACAGAAATAACCAATAAAGATAGTGATAATTATCCTAATAGTTATCCGGATGTAACGATTAGTTGTCACTTTAATAAACCCATAGATTATAGTTTAAAAAATGAAGTATATGCCTGTGTAGAGAAATATGTATCAATGTGGAATTCTGATATAAAAAACAGTGATAAAATACATGATTTCTTTTTTGTTGATAACACTTCTGATAAAGTGATTTCTATTTTTGTTGATTTTGGTAATTGCGAACCCAAAGTGTTAGAAAAATTGTTAGAGTATTTATCTAAATCAGATTTAAAGATTAAAGAACTAACTTTACAGTAACATGATATTTATTGTTAGAAAAGAGCGCCAGATGATTGATGTAAAAACTGAAATGATGGTAGACACAAAAAACGATGTCTGCCATCATTTCAGCTTTTAGCTTTTAGCCGACCGTTATTTTGATGTTGATTTAAATGTTAGCGTGCTATAAAAATATCGTTTTTTAATCGGTAGATTTCTTTTTACATGCTGTTTTTCGCCAAAGGTAAAAGCAATGGATCTACAGGAGAAATTTTGTTTGGGAATTTTAGATAAATTGCAATAAAAATTCTCGACAAACTATGCGCGATGTGATATAATTTTATAAATATAGCTTTTACCCTTTAGAAAGAAGGAAGTTTCATGCCAATTACCGATTTTTTGGAGAGAAATGCTAAAATTTATCCTAACGATACCGCTCTCGTTGAGATAAATCCTGAAAAACAGCCGGAAAAAAATATAACATGGAGAGAGTTTAATTTAATAGATACAGCTCATGAAGGCTCCAAATACCGCAGAGAGATAACATGGAAGGAATTTGACGTTAAATCAAACCGTTTTGCTAATCTTCTATTCACCAAAGGTATTAAAAAGGGTGATAAAGTAGCCATACTTCTTATGAATTGTCTGGAGTGGCTACCGATCTATTTCGGTATTTTGAAAACGGGGGCGCTTGTAGTTCCCATGAACTACCGATACTCTGCTGATGAGATAAAGTATTGTCTTGACCTTGCCGATGTTAGAATGTTGGTGTTCGGTCCCGAGTTTATCGAGCGAATTGACAGCATTGTTGATGATATTACCGATGTAGATAACTATTTTTATGTCGGCAGCAAGGAGGAAACTCCCCGGTACGCTGATAATTATAATGAAATGACCTATTACTGTTCCTCAACTGTGCCTCCCGTCGAGCTTCGCGACAGCGATGATGCCGCTATTTATTTTTCATCGGGCACAACGGGCTTTCCTAAAGCGATCCTTCATCGCCATGAGGCATTGACTTCGTCCTGTCTTACCGAACAAAATCATCACGCACAGACTAAGGACGATGTTTTTCTCTGCATTCCGCCCCTTTATCACACGGGCGCCAAGATGCATTGGTTCGGCTCACTTTTAACGGGAAGTAAAGCAGTTCTTTTGCGCGGTGTAAAGCCTGAATGGGTGCTGCAAACCGCATCGGATGAAAAAGCATCGATTGTTTGGCTTTTGGTGCCTTGGGTGCAGGATATTCTCGACTGTATAGATAGGGGAGAGCTTGATCTTGATGATTATGATCTTTCTCCATGGCGGCTTATGCATGTCGGCGCTCAGCCTGTTCCTCCTTCGCTGATAAAGCGCTGGAAAGAGCGCTTTCCTGCCCATGATTATGACACCAATTACGGTCTTTCTGAGTCTATCGGGCCCGGTTGTGTGCATCTTGGAGTAGAGAATATACATAAAGTCGGTGCGATTGGCAAAGCAGGCTATCTTTGGGAAACCAAAATTGTCGGCGAAAACGGAGAGCCTGTCAAAGCCGGCGAGGTCGGCGAGCTTGCAGTTAAAGGCGCAGGCGTTATGAAATGCTATTATAAAAACCCTGAGGCAACCGCTGAGATACTTAAAGGTGACTGGCTGCTTACCGGAGATATGGCAAAAGAGGATGAGGATGGATTTATTTTCCTTGTTGACCGTAAAAAAGATGTTATTATCAGCGGTGGTGAAAATATCTATCCCGTTCAGATAGAGGATCATCTGCGTGCGCACGATAAAATAAAGGATGTTGCAGTTATCGGACTTCCGGATAAACGTCTCGGAGAAATTTCGGCTGCTATTATTGAGGTTAAAGAGGGACTAAGCCTTTCTGAGGACGAGGTTAATGATTTCTGCCTGTCTCTGCCGAAATATAAACGCCCGAGGAAAATTATTTTTGCCGAGGTTCCCAGAAATCCGACCGGTAAAATAGAAAAGCCCAAGCTTCGCAGTATATATTGCGGCGGCAGCCTTGTAGAAGCACAAATCACCGGCTAAACAGCATTTAAATTTCCTAAAAAGGAGTATTAAAATTGACGGCACAAATTTTCACAACGATTCTTATTGTCTGCTTTTTTGCACTCATGATTGGTGTAGGTCTTTATTGCAGACGGCATGCCACAGATGTTGATGGTTTTGTTTTGGGTGGCCGTTCGGTCGGCCCATGGCTTACCGCCTTTGCTTACGGAACTTCCTATTTTTCAGCAGTTATCTTTGTCGGTTATGCAGGGCAGTTTGGCTGGAACTTCGGTCTTGCTTCCACATGGATCGGACTTGGTAATGCCTTTATCGGCTCGCTGCTGGCCTGGAATGTTTTGGGAAGGCGCACAAGAGTTATGACACAGCATCTAAATTCTAAAACAATGCCCGACTTTTTCCAGAAACGCTATCACTCAAACGCTCTTAAAATTGCAGCGTCTATTATTGTTTTTGTGTTCTTAATTCCTTACACCGCTTCGCTTTATAACGGACTTTCCAGCCTGTTTGGAATTGCTTTCGACATTCCTTACTGGGTGTGTATTGCGGCCATGGCAGTGCTTACAGGCGTTTATGTTATTTTCGGCGGTTATATGGCAACTGCTATCAACGATTTTATTCAGGGAATTATTATGCTTGTTGGCATTGTCGCGGTTATTCTTGCCGTTCTTAACACAAACGGCGGCCTCATGAGCTCTACCGAGCTTCTTGCAGAAAAAGGCGGTTGGGAGTATACCTCGTTCTTTGGTCCTAATCCGTTGTTCCTTATCGTTGTTGTTTTCTTAACCTCGCTCGGAACATGGGGACTTCCTCAGATGGTTGGCAAATTCTATGCTATTTCCAATGAAGCTGCAATTAAAAAAGGAACCCTTATTTCGACTGTTTTTGCAATTATTGTGGCAGGTGGCTGCTATTTCTTAGGAGGATTTGGCAGAGTATTTATTGAGGAAGAAACCGTTCAAGCAAAAGGTTTTGACTCCATTATTCCTACCATGCTATCAAACCTCTCACCGTATATCGTGGGCATTGTTATCGTGCTTGTTCTTTCGGCTTCCATGTCTACGCTTTCTTCGCTTGTTTTAACCTCGGCTTCAACTTTAACTCTTGATGTTATCGTTCCTGCCGCAAAGAAGGAGCCCGCAGAAAAGAAAAAAATTCTTATCATGCGCCTCTTTATCGTCTTCTTTATCGCACTTTCAGCGCTTATTGCAATTCTTAAAGATACCGTTTGGTCTGATTTTGTTTTCATCGCACAAATGATGGGTGTTTCATGGGGCGCACTTGCCGGTGCTTTCCTCGCTCCTTTCCTCTATGGGCTTTATTGGAAGAAAACGACTAAAGCTGCTGTTTGGACATCGTTTGTATTCGGCGTAGGACTGATGATAGTACAGCTTCTTATTTCTATGAAGGTATTTAGCGTAGCCAATGTCCCTGTTCTTAACTTTGTATTCCAAAATTCGCTCTATTCAGGTGTTTGTGCTATGTTTTTGGGGTTTGTTATTGTTCCTGTTGTAAGTCTGCTTACACAAAAAAGCAAACCCGAAAATGTAGAAGAAATGTTTGTATGTTATAACACCGAAATCACTGTTCCCGCAAAAAGCTCTTTGGAGCATAAATAAGCTAATCTTTTAAGGTGGTAAAATTTATGAAAAAACTGATGTTAGGTAATGAGGCGGTTGCCCGAGGGCTCATGGAGGCAGGATGCTCCGTTATCTCCAGCTATCCCGGCACTCCCTCAACTGAGATTACTGAGTATGCCGCAAACTATGAAGAAATATATTGCGAGTGGGCTCCGAATGAAAAGGTTGCCTGTGAGGTTGCCTTCGGCGCGTCATTAGCCGGTGCGAGAAGCGCATGCTGCATGAAGCATGTCGGCCTGAATGTCGCGGCTGACCCGCTTTTCACCATGTCATATACCGGCGTTAACGGCGGAATTGTTATCTGTGTTGCCGATGACCCCGGAATGCACTCCAGCCAGAACGAGCAGGATTCGCGTCACTATGCCGTAGCAGCGAAATTGCCTATGCTCGAGCCTGCTGACTCTATGGAAGCCAAAGAGTTTGCTAAAATTGCCTTTGAGCTTTCCGAGGAGTATGATACGCCTGTTCTTCTTCGTATGTGCACAAGAATTGCGCACTCCCAGTCCATTGTCGAGCTGGGGGAGAGGGTAGAAGTGAAAAAAGAATACACAAAAAATCCGCAGAAATACATAATGGCACCCGCAAATGCCATTCGCCGCCATCCTCTTGTTGAAGAGAGAACGGCAAAGCTTGCTTCTCTTGCTGAGACCACGCAATTAAATAACACCTTCTTTGCAGAGGATAAATCCCTTGGTATTATTACATCGGGAACCTGCTATGATTATGTAAAAGAGGTTTTCGGCGACAGTGTTTCTGTTTTAAAGCTCGGTCTTGTAAATCCGTTGCCCAGTAACCTTATCCGCGATTTTGCAAATAAGGTTGACAGAGTGGTAGTCGTGGAGGAACTTGATCCCGTTATTGAAAATCATTGTAAAGTATTAGGAATAGAGGTTGAGGGCAAAAACCTGCTTCCCATCTGTGGTGAGTTTTCTCAAAAGCTCATTGCTGATGCACTTGGTGCTGATGTAAAGCAGTTTGTACAGCCGCAAGAGAATATTCCTGTTCGCCCGCCTGTAATGTGTGCGGGTTGCCCTCATAGAGGTCTTTTCTATGTGCTTGCCAAAAATAAGCTCACTGTTCTTGGTGACATTGGTTGCTACACGTTGGGTTCTGCTGCTCCCTTAAATGCAATTGACTCTGTTCTTTGTATGGGCGCCAGCGTTTCGGGTGTGCATGGATTTAATAAGGCAGGCGGCAATGAAAACAAAACCGTTTGCGTTATTGGCGATTCTACCTTTATGCATTCAGGCATGACAGGGCTTGCCAATATTGCCTATAACGGCACCAATTCTACCGTTATCATAGTTGACAACTCTATCACAGGCATGACAGGCCACCAGCAAAATCCCACCACCGGATATAACATCAAAGGAGACCCCGCCACCAAAATCGATTTAGAGGCTTTGTGTAAAGCTCTTGGAATAAACCGTGTGCGCGTTGTCGATCCATACGATTTGAAGGCAACCGAGGCGGTAATTCGTGAGGAAGTGGCTGCAGAGGAGCCCTCGGTTATAATTTCACGCCGTCCCTGTGCGCTCTTAAAATACGTAAAGGCAAAACCGCCTGTTGAAATTGATGCAGAAAAATGCCGTTCCTGCAAAGCTTGCATGAAGATTGGCTGCCCTGCAATTTCTATGAAAAATAATAAAGCGTCTATTGATACAACGCTTTGTGTCGGCTGCGGCGTCTGTAGCCAGCTTTGCGCTTTTGGTGCTATCGGAGGTGAGAGATAATGCAAGCTTTAAATATTATGATAGTTGGCGTCGGCGGCCAGGGCTCGCTTTTAGCCAGTAAGCTTTTAGGGAAGCTTTTAGTAAACGAGGGTTTTGATGTTAAGGTCTCGGAGGTTCACGGAATGAGCCAGCGCGGCGGCAGTGTTGTAACTTATGTTCGCAGCGGAGAAAAGGTTTATTCACCTATTATTGATAAGGGTGAGGCTGATTTTATTGTTTCATTTGAAAAGCTTGAGGCAGCAAGGTATGCCTGTTTCCTTAAAAAAGATGGCACGATTATTGTAAATTCTCAGCAGATAGATCCCATGCCTGTAATAACGGGAGCAGCCGTGTATCCTGAGGATGCTTTGGAAAAGCTTGAGGAACAAGGCGTTAAGGTTGACTCTATTGATGCACTCGCCCCTGCTCTTAAAGCAGGCTCTTCTAAAGCAGTGAATATTGTTCTCATGGGAAGACTTTCCAAATATCTCTCTATTAGCGAGGATAAGTGGCTGAATGCAATTGAGCAGAGTGTAAAACCTAAGTTTGTTGATTTAAATAAACTGGCATTTAAACTCGGAAGAGAGTAAATTTTATCACGGAAAGGGTGTTAAAGATGGAAAAAAGAAAGTACTATCAGCCGGAAATCGAAACCATGCCGGTTGAAGAGATTAAAAAGCTCCAGTCCGAAAAGCTGGTAAAGCAAGTTAAACATGTTTACAAAAATGTGCCGTATTACCGTGATCTTATGGATAAAAAAGGTGTAAAACCTGAGGATATTCATGGAATTGAGGACCTTCATAAGCTTCCTTTTATTGAAAAGTCCGACCTGCGTGAAAGCTATCCATACGGTATGCTTGCCGTCCCTTTGGAGGACTGTGTCAGAATCCAGTCTACATCGGGAACTACCGGCAAACGCGTTATTGCATATTACACCCAGCATGACATTAATCTTTGGGAAGATTGCTGTGCCCGTGCGCTCGTTGCCGCAGGTGCTGATAAAGAGGATGTTGTTCAGGTCAGCTATGGATACGGGTTGTTTACCGGTGGTCCCGGGCTTAACGGCGGCTCGCACAAGGTCGGTTGCCTTACTCTGCCGATGTCGTCGGGCAATACCGAGCGTCAGATCCAGTTTATGACTGATTTAAAGGCAACGGTTCTTTGTTGTACCCCTTCCTATGCTGCGTATCTGGGAGAGTCCCTGAAAGAAATGGGCTACACTCCTGATACTATTCCGCTGAAAGCAGGCATTTTCGGCGCAGAGCCTTGGACAGCTGAAAACCGCCGCACCCTTGAAGCTAATCTGGGAATCAAGGCTTATGATATTTATGGTCTTACCGAGATTTCAGGTCCTGGCGTTTCGTTTGAATGTTCTGAGCAGGGCGGAATGCATGTAAATGAGGATCACTTTATTGCCGAAATTATTAACCCCGAAACAGGTGAGCCGCTGCCCGAGGGTGAAAAGGGCGAACTGGTGTTCACCTGCCTGGATAAACAGGCTTTCCCGCTTTTAAGATACCGCACAAGGGACATTTGTGTTCTCACCCGCAAGCCCTGCTCCTGCGGAAGAACCCATATCCGTATGTCCAAACCAATGGGCAGAAGCGATGATATGATGATCATTCGCGGAGTCAATGTGTTTCCCTCGCAAATAGAAGCTGTTCTTCTTAATGAAGGCTGTTCGCTTAACTATCAGATCAAGGTTTCCAGAGTGAATAATAACGATACCTTTGATATATATGTTGAGCTTCCCCCTGAACAGTTTGATGATTCCGTCAAAACTCTTTCCGCTAAAGAAAAATCTCTCCAGAATGCTCTTCGCAGTATGCTGGGTATCGGTCCTGCTGTTCACCTCGTTCCGCCCAAAACTATCGCTCGAAGCGAGGGTAAGGCTGTTCGTATTATTGATGAACGTAAGCTGCACGATTAAATTTATGAAAGAGAGGAATTTTTATGGCTATCAGACAGCTTTCGGTATTTCTTGAAAATAAAAAAGGAACGCTGCACGAAATTTCAGATGTTCTCGCAAAAGAAAATATAAACCTGCGCTCCATGTGTATCGCAGACACTACCGATTATGGTATTGTACGCATTATAGCCGATGATCCCCACCGTGCAAGCAAGGTTTTAAATGCTGCAGGTCACACCGCCAGTATCAGAAAGGTAACTGCGTTTGCAGTTCCCGATTCTCCCGGCGGTCTTGCCAAGGTGCTCAGCATTTTAGAGGAAAACGGTGTCGATATTGAGTATATGTATGCTCTTGTAACAAAGAGTGTTGACAAGGCTTACGCTGTTGCAAGAACAGATGATGATATGAAAGCAGAGGCAATTTTAAAAGCTAACAATATTGAAATCCTCGACGAGGCGCACATCTAAAATCCCCCTATCACTATGTGATAGAGGGCAATGAATAGTTAATGTGGGAGCGAACACGGTTCGCTCCTTATTTTATTTGTATAGTTTTTCGTCTAATGGCATATGGTCAGAGAGAAGCTCTTTGTCGCCACTTCTTTTGTTGATAAGCTCTAAAACTTCTTTCATTTTTTTGGCAGAGCACAGTTGTACTTTTGCGTTTCCTATTGTGCCGTCTAAAATACAACCATGATGCCTGAAGGCAGCCTCAAATTTGCCGAAATTTTCAGAAACATCGGGTATTTCATCAGTATAAAACCAATGTAAATGTCTCTTTTCAGCACTTCCGTCTCTATGGATGATCGTGCGCTCTACTTTTTCTTTTGTCAACCTTTTGGGAACACAGAGCATTTCCTCAACACAGTGCAGAAAGGTGTTTTTCTCATGTCCGACACCGATTAGCAAAATGTAGCCACCCTCTTTGTATATCTTGCCGTAGCAGCCATCGGGAGAGGTGGGAGTATCCACCTGGTTTTCCCCCTTGCAGAAGGCAAAAACACGCTTTGTTTCGCCAAAAACCGCCATGGAATGAGTTGGGTGCAGGGTGCGAACAGCATCCTTGTGTCCGGCGGCAATACGGGGTAAAACCCCGATGCAGCTGTCATTTCGCCTTAAATCTAAAACCTCGCTGTCCCATGTGTGGGTCGGAACACAAAGCAGACCGCCGTTTTGTGCAAAAAATTCTATAAGAGCGGAAAGCAGCGTTTCTGCACCGCCTGCAATTTCGCCGATAGCCTTTAGGGAGGTGTGAACAAGCACCGGTTTTCCCTTTGCGATATTAAATTTTTCAAGTGATTTTAATATATCAGCTTTGGAAAGCATAAAGGTCTCCTATTTTTTAAATTTGTTTGGTATCTGCACGGTTAGATACGATGTTGCCGCTTTGTCATGCTTCTATTTCCTTATATAATAAATTATATCATATAAATAATTTGGCTGCAATGTTCCAAACAAAAAGCCCGCCCACATGTTTTTGTGTGGGCGGACAAAAGGTTTTTACTTGTTTTTCTTTAAACGAACTCTATCTTTTCCGGGAAGAGCCAGCATAGGAATAAAGCGGTCAAGCCCCGTAAATGTGAGGATAAGCAGCGAGCCTACAATAATAAAACTCAAGTAGTTTTGACCGATAAAATCAACAGGAGTAAATTCTTTTAAGGGATAAACTGCTGTTGCAATTCCTGCAAAGAAAACAGGGAAGCAGTGCCAGGGAACCAGCTCTGAACCGTAAATACCCATTGCCGAGGTAAAGGTTGCAAGGCGCAGGCGAAGCCGGTAATTATCGCTTTCGTCGGTACATTCAACATTCTTGTCTACAATATCTCTAATAATGGGGGACATTGTTGCAACCTGTGCGGATTCATCAGCAAGTGCAATGTTTCCTGCAAGGCAGAGAACACCGCACCAGCCCATAAGCTGCTGAACATTTCTTGAAATCTTAACAACAAGCTTTGCCAAGGGGTCAAAGGCATTCATGCTGTTCATAATTCCGCCAAATGCCGCAACCCAAATCATCATAACGATAACCCAACTTCCCGCATCGCCGAAACCGGTGAGCAGGAGCTCATTAAGCCAAGTGGAGAAATTGGTGGTTCCTGCAATCATTCCAAAAATGAGGGAAGAAACCATTCCTGCCGCAAGGCAGATCATGGTATGAAATTTCATAAATGAAAGCGCGATAACAACTATTAGGGGAATGATCATATAGTAGGGAACGCCTGCCTCAACTTGATCCAAAAGAAGCAGTGCGGAGGGGCGTTCTACTGCCAGTGCTTCACGGGCAGAGTCGGGAATTTGCGAAATGGCAACCGAAATGTCGCCCTGAGTATTAGGAAGATCAATGCCGGCAAGATAGACGATTACAAGAGCAATACCCAGGCTTCCGAATGCCCAGATAAGCTGATGCTTAAGCCTGTCAATGATCTTGACATCCTGCATTCCGCAGGAAAGAACGGTAACATCCGAAATCATACCGATGTTATCACCAAAGCAGGAGCCACCCGCGATGGAGCAAGCGGTGAGCAAAATATTTCCGCCGACTAAGTGGTTAAGCCAAAGGAAAATCGGGGCGCAAGCGGCAAAGGTGCCCCAAGAAGTGCCTGTTGCAATAGAAAGCAGGCAGGTAACGATAAGAGCAACCGGCGCAATAGTTCTTGCGGTAACTCCGAGTTCAAATGCTAAATTTATGAGTGCAGCACCGACACCTGTTGCCATAAAGCACTCTGCAACTGCATAGGCAAACATAAGAATAAAAAAGACAACAACAATCTTTTTTACGGATGTTAAGCAGTTTTCAAATGCATTATCAAAATTTGCCTTCTTAACTATCATATAAACTATAAGCGCACTAAATGTGGCAATAGGAGCCGCAAGCAGCAGGTCAAGTTTAAATATAATGACCATAAGAGCAAAAATGATAAGAGGAACGAACTTAAAAGCGGCTATCCAGCCGGAGTGTTTTTTGCCTTCGACAGTGTCTTCGGCAACTGCGGTAGTTTTGTTTTCCATATGTACTCTCCTGTTATAAAGTTTGTTACAAAGTATATAAGCAACTAAATATATTTGACAATATTTTACCTTTTTCTACAGAAAAAAACTATAGTCAAAAAGCACAAAAATAAATGAGAAATTTTGGGTAGTATCACAATATTTTTTGCTGTTTGCAGGGCGTTTTTAAAATTATGGCAAATCACTCTTAGTAACGAAAATTAAGCTTGTTAAAATATAGTAAGATCTAATTCCTTTATTAAGCATAAAGGAAAATACCGCTAAGCTTTTTTTGTTACCAGCTCGTCTATTGATTTTCGTTTTTTGTTTCTCGGTTTGTCATCATCCTTTGCATAGCCAAGTGTGATAACAAGGCGAACTGCGCCGTCAAGAGAGCATAATTCACGAATTTTTTGATCATTCAGCCATCCTAGGATACAGCTGCCCAGTCCCTGCGCGGTAGCTTCAGCAGTAAGGTATGCTGCTGCAATACCAATATCAATAGAACGGTAATCATTACCTTTCAGCTTTGCTCCTAAGGCTGCGCTTTTTACATAAGGTTTTTCGGATATAACGATAATCACGGGGGCTTGCATGGCAAATTGGTTCATTCCCATTTCCGTTGTAGCTTTGGCAACTTTTTTTGCAGTTTCTCCTTTGCAAACGGTAAAGTGATAGGGCTGTCCGTTGCAAGCTGAGGGGGAAAGTCGCGCCGATGCTAAGATGGCATTGATTTTTTCTTCTACCGCTCACTGTGTGTCATAGCTACGACAGGACTGACGGTGCTGTGCGGTTTCTGAAAAATTCATACAAAATCTTCTAAAAGCTTTTGTCAATGGAATTCTAAACGAAACTTGTGATAAATATTTTAGCGCCGATAATGATAAGGATTACTCCGCCGAAAATGCCGGCCTTTGAGGCAAGTTTTGTTCCGGCTTTTCTTCCTAAAAAAAGTCCTCCCATGCAAATGACAAAAGTTACCGCTGCAATAACTGTTGCTGCGATAACAGCCGAGTATAGATTATACTCTATAATGGTAAAACCGGCGGAGAGGGCACCAATAGAGGTAGCAATGCCTTGTACCACCAGAGCAAGAAGCCCGATGCTCGGTTTTTCGCCCGCACCGTCTTTATTTGTTATTCCCTCAAAAAGCATTTTGCCGCCGATAAATAAAAGTAAAGAAAACGCGATCCATGGAATAAACGTTTCAAAAGACTCAAAATACTGAACGATAGTGTGTAGACAGATCCAGCCAATCATG
>JAZQMT010000134.1:0-15948 GCA_045543635.1 Oscillospiraceae bacterium
ACTTTGTCTTCCTAAGACCGCTTGGCCTCCGACTTAGAACAACAGAAAGCTACCGTGCCAGACTTATGCTGCAAGGCATTTGTCTTTCAGACGAGCAGATTGAAAAATACAGCAGCAATATGCTTGAGCATGATCAAGTAACCTCTTTCCTATCACAAACGACTATGGAAGAGGACATTGCATTGTTGCGCAATAACTGTGCAGACTCCTTTGTTGTTACAAACACGGGATTTGAAAGCAGTATTACGCTTGACAAGGCAAATCTCGTATTCTACAGTGTCCCCTATGACGAGGGCTGGAGTGCAACGGTAAACGGAAAAGAAGTTGCTGTCGAGCGAGTAAACAGCGGATTTATGGCTGTTTATGCCGAGGCAGGCGAAAACAATATCGTTTTCAAATACACAACTCCGGGACTGCACGCGGGACTTATCCTATCCATCGTTTCGCTTGTGCTGCTTCTCATTTATCTTACCTGCATCCACTTCTACCGCAAAAAACATCCCATCTGCACACAGCAGGATTCGGATGCGATGTTTGATGAACTCAGTGATATGCTCGCACAGAAAAATGATGACATCATGTCGCTTACCATTCATGCTGCAAACGAGGTCATGCCGCCGGAGGAAGAACCGCTGCGTTTTCCACCCGAGGAACAATCCGAACCCAAAGAAAATTCTGATGATTTGGAGGAAAAGGAATGAAAACAATTTATTTTGTTGTACCCTGTTACAATGAGCAGGAGGTTTTACCCGAGACCTCCAAAAGATTGCTTCAAAAGCTTGAAAGCCTTATAGAAAACTGCAAAATCAGCCAAGAAAGCCGCATCGTTTTTGTTGATGACGGCAGCCGTGATGACACATACAGCATTATTTCCAAGCTGCACCAGCAGGACGAGCGTTTTTGCGGCATCAAGCTTTCCCGCAATCGAGGGCACCAAAATGCACTTTTGGCAGGACTTATGACGGTTAAGGATAAATGTGACGCTGCCATTTCCCTTGATGCCGACCTTCAGGACGATATTGATGTTATCGATGCGTTTATTGATAAATTCCTGCAAGGCTGCGATGTTGTTTACGGCGTGCGCAGCAGCCGCAAGACCGATACCGGTTTTAAACGGACTACCGCGCTTGCCTTTTACAAGCTTATGCTTTTCCTCGGCGTTGAAATGGTTTACAACCACGCCGATTACCGCTTAATGAGCAGCCGCGCACTTAATGCGCTTTCCGATTTTAAGGAAGTCAACCTGTTTTTGCGCGGTATCGTTCCCTTGGTGGGTTTCAAGAGTGCTACCGTTTCTTACGAACGGCACGAGCGTTTTGCCGGAGAATCAAAATATCCGCTAAAAAAAATGCTGGCATTTGCTATTGACGGGATAACCTCCTTCAGCGTAAAGCCCATACGCATGGTTTTCGGGCTCGGTGTTATCATTTTCCTTTGCAGCATCCTTGTTCTGATATACTCCTTTATCCGTTGGCTGTGCGGTCACACCGTTACCGGCTGGACCACTACCATTCTATCCATTTGGGCATTGGGCGGAATTCAGCTTTTATCTTTAGGGCTTGTAGGAGAATATATCGGAAAAATATACAAAGAAGTTAAGGCGCGTCCTAAATTTATTATTGATGAAACTCTTTTTTAAGGAGCTATTTTAAAGCATGAAAGAAAAGTTTGTTTTTATAATAAATCCCAAGGCGGGCAAAACAGGCAGCGCTATGAATTTCATAAACAAAATCGAAGCTGCCTGCAAAGCATTTGAACTTGACAGCGAGATATACATTACCAAAGCGGTTTCCGATGCACGGGAATATGTAAAGATGCGTTGCAAAAACCTTGATCGTCCGACACGATTTTATGCCTGCGGCGGTGACGGCACCATAAATGAGGTTATCAATGGTGCCGTCGGCACGCCTCTTGCCAGTGTCGGCATTTTACCGCTCGGCTCAGGCAACGATTATATAAAAGCTTTTAAAGATGCCGATTTTCTTAATTTACCGGCGCAGATAAAAGGAAAACCCACCCCTGTTGACCTTATTCGAATCGGTGATAGATTTGTTGCCAACATGTGCAACATCGGCTTTGATGCAACGGTGGCACACAATTTCGTAAAATTCAAAACCATTCCCGGTGTTTCGGGAAAAATGGCATACTCTATAAGTGTTTTTTACTGTCTGATCAATAAAATTTCTACTCCTATGACCATCGTGTTAGATGACGGCACAGAAATATGTGATGACATGTTGCTCTGCTCGCTTTCCAAAGGTATCTATTGCGGTGGTCAATACAAAACGGCACCTCTTGCCGATCTTTCAGACGGGTTTATGGATGTTTGCCCCATTAAAAAAATTTCCCGTGCACAATTTCTCAAGTTCTTTAATCTTTACAAAGACGGAAATCATGTAAACAACCCGGAACTTGAAAAATGGGTATCCTATCACAAATGTAAGAAGGTTACCATAAAGGGAGTGCACAAACTTCCGGTCACCTTTGACGGTGAGCCTGCATTTTTAGACGGAACGGTTACCTTTGAGCTTGCACCGAAGGCAGTTCATATCATCATTCCTGCGAAGGAAGCCAAAATCGACCAAGACGAAAAGAAATCTGCCGCCGAAATTCTGTAACGGAAAAACAGCGTGACTTGTCACGCTGTTTTTTTATGTAATCTCTTTTTCGAGCAGCCATGCACCATCATGATAATTTCCCACAAAGACATTGCTGAGCTGGTCAGCTGTCTTACGGCAAATATCGAGCGTTTTTTCATTCATTCCGTCACTCACGATATAAACCGCAACATATTTTCCTGTTACTATTTTTCGGGAATCTGACGCAAGGCTGCGGATTATCATTTCGGCATTATCGCAGTCTGAACCCGGTTTATAAAAAAGCACCGAGGGATTTTGTCCGCGCACGCACAGAATACTCTCAATCCACTCAAAAACTTTATGTAGTCCCAGAAGCGCCAAAATAAAGATTACAGAAAAAATAACGGCTTTTTCCACAGTTTCCGCCTCCCTTTACTATCATTTTATGAAAAAGGCAGAAAATTGTGAAAAAGCCGTTTTTTCTAAATCAGGTTTTCAATATCTTTCTTAAGACGATTGATTATTTTTTTCTCAAGCCTTGAAATATAGGATTGAGAAATACCGATAATAGAGGCAACCTCCTTTTGGGTGTGCTCCTTATGCCCATTAAGCCCAAAACGCATTTCCATAATGGTACGCTCCCGCTCGGATAACTTAGAAACAGCTCCGAGCAGCACATCCCGTTCTACCTCCTGCTCAATATGCGCATTGATTGTATCAGAATCGGTTCCTAATACATCAGAAAGAAGCAGTTCATTCCCGTCCCAATCAATATTAAGCGGTTCATCAATAGAAACCTCTATACGCTGAACGTTGTTTTTGCGCAGATACATTAAAATTTCATTTTCAATACAGCGCGAAGCATAGGTTGCAAGCTTGATGTTGCGTTCGGGGCAAAATGTGTTAACTGCTTTAATAAGCCCTATTGTCCCGATAGAAATAAGATCCTCAACACCGATACCCGTTGACTCAAATTTACGGGCAATATAAACTACCAGACGCAGGTTATGTACAATAAGCATTTCCCTTGCCTTTTGCGCATTGACCTTCATAAGAGCAAAAGCATCTTCTTCCTGCTGTGCACTCAGCGGCGGAGGAAGACTTTCAGGCCCGTTAACGTAATACACTCCCGCACGAAATTTTTTAAGTATGATAAGGATAAAAAGATACACTCTATTTTCAAGCCGTTTCAAAAACACACCTTCTCTTTTACTCAAACCGTGATAAGTTCGGGGTTTAATAACACATCAAACTCCCCGCCTGCAATCTTTTTGTGGGTAACAGCCATGATAATTTGTTCTATCTCTTGCTGCTCCCGACCGTTTTTTATTACCGCTCTGTCAAGCACGAGGCCTGCCATAACACCACTGTCTCCCAGTGAATCAAAAGGAATAACGCGAAATCTTTGAGAAATGCCGCTTGTAATAATGTCTTGATAAAAACCCAACTCAAAATTTCCCCTTTTAAAAATTTTTTCCATAGAAGGAGTAAGCAGTGCTTTGACCTTATCAAAATCGCAGACAATAACGGGAGTTCCCGAAATGGTATCTCTCAGCATATTGCCGCTGTCCATCATGCCGACAAGCTCGACCTTGCGCCCTTCGAGCCAAAGAGTAATGCTGTATTCCCTTCCTCTTGCTTTTCTGCCCGCAATGATTTTGGATACTACAAGCGAGATAATATAAACTGCCGCAGTCATAAGTATCAAAACTACAGGCGAAATATTATAAAACACCGCGCCATTTCGCACGATCAGTCCGCCCGGATGGAAAATCGACCACAATAAAAGTGTACCTCCTGCTAAAATAACATTTGCAGCATAGAAAACGGATACTGATTTTATGTAACGCAGCGGATTTTTAAACCCAAACGCAAGCAGCACAACACCCAGTGAGACAGAAAGCTTTACAAGCATTTCAAAAATAAACGGAAGCTCGGGAGCGAAAATCAAAAGCGAAGACAAACAAGCCGCCGCAGCACCCACCAACATCCGCCATTTTTTTACCTCGTTTTTAGACAAAAACGCCGTCAACAACAACAGAAAATAATCCACGATAAAATTGGTCAGGATAAGAATATCTACATAAACCGTTTCCACCATGCCGCCTCCTTACGAAAAACATTGTAGCAGAAGGGCAGGGTTAGTTTTTGTCGAAATTATGGTTCTTTCTAAAATATTTGTTGTTTTTTTATCGGTGACAAAAACAGCTTGCTTTGCATATGATAAAACAGAGGAGCAATCCTCATTTTTTAGGACAGGAGTTTTTCATATGAGCTGTTCTGTTTGTAACTGTGCTTGCAACTCTGCCTCCGATTGCGAGCAAAACTTTGCAGACAGTGTATATACACGCAAATTATGCGGCGAAGACTGTAATACAGAATGCGGTCAAGCCCAAAAGCGGCTCTGCTGTAATTGTGACGGCAGCTGCGAATGCTTTGAAAGCAACAGACGCAATCCTTTCTGGCCGGATTTCACCCATCCGCGCACGCTTTCGTGCCAAGAGCTTTACTGCTGCGAGGCATAATAAAAAACACAAAAAACCCCGACTTTAAGTCGGGGTTTTTTGTGTGGCTTCTGCCATGATTATAAAAGAAAATAGATAACCAAAATAATACCAAGGACAATTCGATAGTAACCGAAGAAGGAAAAATCGTGTTTCTTTACATACTCCATAAGCTTTTTAATGCACACCATGGATACCAGGAAGGAAATGACCATTCCAATAATAAGAATTATGCTTTCGTTTGCTGAAAAGCTGCTTTCGGAAAGGAACTGCATGATTTTAAGAAGACTTACACCAAACATGGTGGGGATAGCCATAAAGAAACTAAACTCGGCAGCAGTCGGACGGGAAACACCTATAATAAGCGCGCCGATAATCGTAGCGCCTGAACGGGAGGTTCCCGGAACGATGGCGAGCAGTTGAAAAAATCCGATAATAAGAGCCAGTTTATATGTTATCTCAGAAAGGTTGTTTACCCGCATGGTGCGTTTTTTATTCATTTTCTCAACAACGATAAAGAGGATACCATAAAGAACCAGCGCCACGCTTATCACAACAAGTCCCAAAAGGTTCGGCTCCCCTGTACGGGTATACATTAAAGCATCTATTTTAGAATCGACGATAAGCCCCAGAACCGACGGCAAGGTTGCAACAAGAACCTTAAACCACAAAATCCACTGTTCTTTTTTAAAAATACCTGTATCGACCGAGAGAAAGTTTGCATTCTTTTCAGGCATCTTAAAGGGCCAAAGTTTTTTCCAAAAAAGCACAATAACAGCAAATATAGCACCGAGCTGGATGACATAGTTAAACATTTCGGGAAAATGCCCCGAAACCCCGTTTCCAAACGGAAAAAAGCCTTGTGCAAGAATCAGGTGCCCTGTACTGCTGACAGGCAGCCATTCAGTTATTCCCTCAATAATACCATATAAAATAGCTTTGAAATAATCCATTGTTTCGCCTCCTGTGTCTATTTTTATAGTATATCCTCTTTTTTTATTCCTGTCAACGCAAGAAAAGGATTGACAAAAGGAAAAAAGAAGCGTATAATAACAGAAACTGAATATAAAAGCTATGATGAAGAGGGCTGAAGGGTTTAAGTTTCAGAGAGTCGGCGGGTGGTGCAAGCCGATAACGAGAACATTCAAATGCCTATGGCTTCTGAGCTGAAAATCTGAGCGGAATATTGCGTTAGGGTTTTTCGTGTGATCGCTGCGTTAATGCGAAGGGCTTGTTAGAGCCTATGAGTGGCGTTTCCCTTTGGGGGCGCAATTTGAGTGGTACCACGGATTTTCCGTCTCAAAGGTTTTCTTTGAGGCGGATTTTTTATTGAAAAAGGAGATGTGTAAAATGAGTAAACAGAGAATTGAGACCATCTGTGTACAAGGAGGCTACACCCCAAAAAACGGTGAGCCGAGACAGATACCTATTGTACAAAGCACAACATTTAAATATGCAACCAGCGAATCTATGGGCAAGTTATTTGATCTGGAAGCATCGGGATATTTTTATTCCCGCCTTCAAAATCCGACCTGTGACAGCGTTGCCGCCAAGATTTGCGAGCTTGAAGGCGGTACTGCCGCTATGTTGACATCTTCAGGTCAGGCAGCATCTTTCTACTCCATTTTCAATATTGCCTCCTGCGGGGATCATGTTGTCTGTTCCTCCAGCATTTACGGCGGAACCTATAATCTCTTTGCTGTTACCATGAAGCGCATGGGCATTGAGTTTAGCTTTGTTTCACCCTACTGCACCGAAGAAGAGCTCAACGCTGCTTTTAAAGAAAACACCAAGGCTGTTTTCGGCGAGACTATTGCCAACCCTGCTTTAGCTGTTTTGGATATTGAAAAATTCGCAAAGGCTGCACACGCACACGGCTGTCCTCTTATCATTGACAACACCTTTGCAACCCCTGTAAACTGCCGCCCATTTGAGTGGGGTGCAGATATTGTTATCCACTCCACCACCAAATATATGGACGGACACGGTGCCGCAGTCGGCGGATGTATTGTTGATTCAGGCAAGTTTGACTGGACACGCTATCCCGACAAGTTTCCCGGACTTTGCACTCCTGATGATAGTTATCACGGAATTACCTACACCGAGCGTCTTGGACTTGAAGGTGCCTTTATCACCAAAGCTACCGCACAGCTCATGAGAGATTTCGGCTCCTCCCCTGCACCGCAAAGTGCATTCATTTTAAATCTTGGTTTGGAAAGTTTGCATCTTCGCATGAAGCGCCACTGTGAAAACGCACTGGCAGTTGCCGAATATTTGGAGAAACACCCCAAAATCGCATGGGTAAAATATTGCGGACTAAAAAGTGACAAGGATTACGAGCTTGCCCAGAAATACCTTCCCAACGGCTCTTGCGGCGTTGTAAGCTTTGGCGTTAGGGGCGGAAGAAAATCTGCCGAGGAGTTTATGAAGCATCTCAAGATTGCCGCTATTGAAACTCATGTTGCCGATGCACGCACCTGCTGTCTGCATCCCGCCAGTGCAACACATCGTCAGATGAATGATGATGAGCTTGCCGCTGCAGGCGTCTCTCCCGACTTGGTTCGTTTCTCTTGCGGTATTGAGAATGCTCAAGACCTCATTGAGGATATTGAGCAGGCTCTTACCAATGTATAAAATTCAGAAAGGTTTGAAGTTATGCCGATCAAGATCCCCAATCAGCTTCCCGCTGTGAAAACATTGACAGAAGAAAACATCTTTGTTATGACTGAAACGCGGGCGATAACACAGGACATTCGTCCCTTAAAGCTTTTGCTTTTAAACCTGATGCCGACCAAGATCGACACTGAAACACAATTCTCCCGTCTTTTGGGAAACACCCCCTTACAGATTGAGCTTGAGCTTATCCATACCAAAACACATAAATCCAAAAACACCTCCGAAGAGCATTTGCTTGCCTTTTACAAATCATTTGATGACATAAAAGAGCGCAATTTTGACGGAATGGTCATCACAGGTGCCCCCGTTGAGCAAATGGAATTTGAGGAAGTTGAGTACTGGCAAGAGCTTTGTGATATTATGGAATGGTCTAAAACTCATGTTCAAAGCACTATGCATATCTGCTGGGGCGCACAGGCGGGCCTTTATTATCACTTTGGAATAGGAAAACAACCCCTCCCCGAAAAACTATTCGGAGTTTTTAAACACAAGGTCGAACGCAAATCCTCTATGCTTTTTCGTGGTTTTGATGATACTTTTATGGTTCCCCATTCTCGCCACACCACCATCCGTCGAGAGGATATTGAGGCAGAGCCGCGTTTAAAACTGCTCGCCTCCTCTGAGCGTGCGGGAGTTTATGCTATTGCAACAGAAGGCGGTCGCCAGATATTTATTACCGGACATTCCGAATACGATGCCCGAACGCTGGAAAAAGAGTATCTGCGTGATAAAAATGCCGGATTGCCCATCTCTGTTCCGGAAAACTACTACCCTCAAGATGATGATAGCAAGCCGCCCCATGTTTCATGGAGAAGCCATGCAAATCTCCTTTTCTCTAATTGGCTTAACTATTTTGTTTATCAAGCCACGCCCTATGATATTACACAGATTAAATAGAACTCTTACCTGCAAAAAACAGTAACGCCCTGTTTGGTTATAACCAAACCGGGCGTTTTTCGGCAAAAGGCGCGACAGCAACCGGCTGTCGCGCCTTAAATATTCATATATAACCCAAGCCTATCGTTCAAACAAAGGTTTTATTTGCTTTTTAACCCGCTCAAAGACCGTTTCAAGGTCAGCATTACCGTCTATAAAAATTACCCTTTCCTCTTTGGAGGTTTTTTCTATAATTCGCAGAAAATTTTCTCTTGTTTGCGTAAGATAATTTTTATTTTCGAAAATATCGGCAGACGTGCGATTTTGCATGATGCGCTCAAGACAGGTTTGGGGCAAAACATCAATAAAGAGGTGACAATCCGGCTTTGCAAGCAGACTTGCCTGACGGTTTATCTCCATTACCCACTCCAACGGCATATTGACCATTTGATAGGCATAAGAAGAAAAATAATATCGATCAGAAATAACCGTTACTCCCTTTTCGAGATGGTTAAGAATACCGTTTTTACCCGTGACATGCTCCATACGGTCAGCGGCAAAGAGCAGAGCCATGGTGCGGCTATCCACCTTTTCTTTGCCTGAAAGAATTGTGCGGATTTGTTTACCTATATTACCGTCAGTCGGCTCGAAATGAAGCGTGTTGGAAATATTATTTTGAGAGAGAAATGCCGAAAGGAGCTTTGCCTGTGTGCTTTTTCCGCTGCCGTCAAGCCCTTCGACGGCAATAAAGCGCGCTTTATTGCTGCTCATTTACTATCCTCTTCCCTATTTTCTAAATTTCTTATAATATACCATTTTTTTAAAGTGAAAACAAGAGTAATTTTACACTTTTCTATATTTTAAGCGAAAAACACTTGCATTTTCTAAAACATTATTATATAATATTTAAGTCCACAAAATGCCGGAATGATGGAATTGGCAGACGTGCCGGACTCAAAATCCGGTGGTAGCGATACCGTGCGGGTTCGACCCCCGCTTCCGGCACCAAACTTGGCGGTATGCTGTAAGGCATACCGCTTTTTTTCGCGAATGTGCGGTTTGCAAGGAGGCAAAATAAGAATGGAAGTTTTTTCTCTTACACTTGATCAGATGCTGATGCTGTTTTCTCTTATATTGATTGGATTTTTCCTCCGAAAAAAACGCATTGTACCTGATGATACCTTCAAAGTGCTTTCCAAACTGGAAACCTTTGTTTTTGTTCCTGCACTTTCTCTGCACAATCAAATGACCAACTGCACTGTTAAAACCTTTGCAGAAAACTCCGTGCTTATTCTTTATGGCTTCGGCTGTGCTCTCGCTGCCGTGCTGCTTTCTTATCCGCTTTCCCGACTTTTTGTTAAAAACTGCAAAGACAGCACAGAAAACGCTTATGCACGAAACATCTACAAATATGCCATGACCTTTGGAAACTACGGATATGTCGGAAACTTTATCGTTTTAGGCATATGGGGAGATGAGGCGTTTTTCAAATACACCATGTTTACCCTTGTTGTCGGCATTTTTTGCAGCAGCTGGGGGCTTTACATACTTATCCCCAAGGACCAGAACAGAGGCGTTATCCGCAATATAATTAAAGGCTTTTCCACACCCCCGATGCTGGCTTTGGTACTCGGAATTCTCATAGGGCTTTTAAACTTAAAGCAGTATGTTCCCGAATTTGTTTTAAACACCCTTTCGAACGCAAGCAACTGCATGGGGCCTGTTGCCATGCTGCTTGCCGGCGTTGTCATCGGCGGATACAGCTTCAAAAGCCTGCTCACCAACAAAAAGGTTTATATAGCAACCCTTCTGCGCCTTATTGTTATTCCCGGTGCTATGGTTTTAGTTTTAAAGCTTCTCGGAGTTTCTCAAGAGATACAGACCTTTGCACTGATTGCCTTTGCCTCTCCTCTAGGGCTTAACACCATCATTTATCCTGCGGCTTACGGCGCGGAAACAAAAACCGGGGCTTCTATGGCAATGATTTCTCACATTCTTTCTGTCATCACCATTCCGCTCATGTATCTTGTCTTTATTTTTTGGTTTTAAAATGAATAGCAAACAGCAAATACGGCAAACATAAAACAAAAGGAGGTTTTTGTTTTATGTTTAAACATGAGAAAATGCTGTTTCACCCTGTTGAAATCGAAAAGCCCAATCCGCAATATGCCGCACTCTTACAAGAGCAGCTCGGCGGCGGAAACGGTGAGCTGAAGGCCGCCATGCAGTACATGTCGCAGAGCTTTCGCATCAAAGACCCTGAAATCAAGGATCTGTTCCTTGATATTGCGGCAGAAGAACTAAGCCACATGGAAATGATCGCCCAGACTATCAATCTGTTAAACGGGCACGATGTTGATGCCATGGCAGTTCCCGCAGGCGAAATCCAAACGCATGTTATTTTGGGACTAAACCCCGGACTGATAAACGCATCGGGCTATTCCTGGACTGCCGATTATGTTACCGTTACCGGTGATCTATGTGCCGACCTGCTTTCCAACATCGCTTCGGAACAGCGTGCAAAGGTGGTTTATGAATATCTTTACAGGCAAATTGATGACAAAAAGGTAAAAGAGACTATTGATTTTCTGCTAAATCGCGAGGAAGCGCACAATGCTATGTTCCGCGAGGCTTTTAACAAGGTTCAGAACACCGGTTCCAACCGTGATTTCGGAACAACTAAGGCCGCAAAGATGTATTTCAGCCTATCCGAGCCTTCTCCCGAGGACAGCCGATTTACACAGGTAGAGGCAAATCCTCCGTCTTTTAACTGATTAATTCCCCCGAATACTTGCATTCGGGGGAAATTTTTATAATTTGCGAGATTTCGTGAAAAATTATTTGCTTTTTTTTATGCAATGGTATATAATGGATGTGTTTCTAATTTATTTTAAAAAAAGGTAGGTTTCATGTATGAAAATACTGGTTATCAATGCCGGCAGCTCATCCATCAAATATCAGCTGATCGACATGGACAATGAGCAGGTTCTTGCAAAGGGTCTGTGCGAGCGAATTGGAATTGAGGGCGGCAAATTTAAACATCAGCCTTACGGCAAGGATGCTTATGTTGTTGACGTTCAGATGGCAAACCACAGTGAAGCTATCCGCCTTGTTACCGATGCTCTTGTTAATCCCGAGCACGGCGTTATCTCCTCCATGAGCGAGATCTCGGCTGTTGGTCACCGCGTGCTTCACGGCGGCGAGAAATTCTCCGGCTCTGTTATCATTGATGCAGATGTTATCGCAGCTATTGAAGAGTGCTGCGAGCTTGGGCCTCTCCACAATCCCCACAACCTTACCGGTATTCGCGCTTGCGAGGAGATTATGGGCAAGCAAGTTCCTCAGGTTGCCGTTTTTGACACCGGCTTCCACCAGACCATGCCGGACTATGTTTACACCTATGCACTTCCCTATGAATACTATGAGAAATATAAAATTCGCAGATATGGTTTTCACGGAACCTCCCACAGATATGTCAGCCAGCGTGCTGCTGTTATGATGGGAATGGATCCTAAAGCCCCCAAGGGTCTCAAGGTTGTTACCTGCCACCTTGGAAACGGTTCCTCTATTTCCGCTGTTGTTGACGGTAAGTGCCTTGACACTACTATGGGTCTCACACCTGCTGAGGGCATCATGATGGGAACCCGCGCCGGAAGCATTGATCCCGCTATCATCCCGCTGCTTATGGAGAAAGAAAAAATGTCTCCTAAGGATATTGATACCATGATCAATAAGAAGTCCGGTATTCTCGGCGTTTCTCAGGTTACCAGCGACAACCGTGACATTGATCAGGGCGCAAGAGCCGGTAACAAGAGATTTCAGCTTGTTGAAAACATGCTCGCTCATCAGCTCACCAAATACATCGGCGGCTTTGCTGCTGCCATGGGCGGTGTAGACGCCATCGTTTTCACCGGCGGTATCGGCGAAAACAATCCTCTGCTGCGCAGCAGAGTTGCTGAGAAGCTCGGTTTCCTCGGCGTTAAGATTGACGAGGACATTAACGCTAAAGCAAGAGTTACCAGTGACGAGAATGACATCTCGGCTCCCGAAGCTACCGTTAAGGTACTGGTTATCCCCACCAACGAAGAGCTTATGATTGCACGAGATACCCTTGAGCTTGTTAAATAAGTTTTAAATTAACAAATAAAAATCCATCCGATAGAGGTACCCTCCGTAAGGAAGGTACCTCTGTTATATTTGCCTTTGGCGAATTGAGGCTTGGGAAAGCTCATCGGTTGCGCGCTCTCTTGAATATTTGTTTTCTATATTTGGAACAACTAAGCTCTTCATAAACCGCTTAATAAGGCATGATTTGCCTGTTCTGATAGAGCCTACAACCTCGATATAAAAGCTTCCGTTTGTGCGGCTTACTATATCGTTATAGATACTTGTCATATATTTTTTGCTTCGTCCACATTCGTTTGTATATGCTTATGAGGACAAGTTTTTAAATATGACTACTGACTTTTAAAAAATAACAGCTATTGACGAGATAACTCCCACTATGTTATACTAAAATTGCAAAGAATAAAAGAAAGGTGGGATTTTTAATGAAGAAAATCTTGTCACTAACACTTATAGGCCTAATTATTTTTTCACTTTGCGCTTGTCAAAAAGAGGGAAGTGGGCTAAAAGGAACTTCATCTGAAATTCCGCCCTCCTCGCAAACGATAGGTGAAAAACCGTCCTCTAAAATCGAAAGTACCAGTTCATCACTTGATGAAGAGCTTCGGGAGGTTGGTGGCGGAGTTGAGCTACTTAAATTTGCAGAAGCTTTTTCTGAAATTCCCATCGGCTATCTTAATACGCTTGATGATGACTACTCTGCTTTTAAAGACAAAACGAGCTTTAAGGATATCCCTTCGCTTGATATAGCTCTTTTCATCTGCAATTACCTTGATTTTAATAATCTTCTTTGGTCTAATTATCAAGGTGAATTTGACTATGAGGGATACACAGTTCCTGCAGAAGACCTGAATATGTATGCTAAAAAGCTGTTTGGATATGAATATGATTTTTCAAGCATTAAGGAAACTAACGGCTTTGGAACAATCTATAAATACCTTCCCGATAAAAAAGCGTTTGATGTTGGTATTCACGGTAGCGTATGGCAAAACGGGCTATGTGAATACAAGGGTATGCATAGAAAGATTTCAGAAGACGAGTATCAGGCGGAATTTGCCCTTTGGGAAAGGGAAGAAGAAAAGCCCGACGGAAATGAGGGCAAGGATTGGAAAGAAGCTGAAATGCATGGCGGCTATTGGAAATATGACGATAACTACATGCTTACCATCAAAAAAATAGATGGCGAGTGGAAATATATATCGTTTCTCGAAATAGAAGACTAATAACAAAGGCGTTTGGATTTCTCCAATGATATTCCTACGCAGTGTTATTTGGACTAAAGTCCAAGTGATATTCGCTTCGCGAGTTTTGGAGGCGAATATAATACCACTTTTGTTTGAGCAAAAATACCGCTATGCCGTAAGGCATAATATCACTATGAGACCTATCTCACAATATCACTTAATATATTTATCTTTAAGATAGGTATAATTTCAAAGTATGTAACCCACTAAGACACTTTCAAACCGAAAGTGTCTTTTTTTATAAAAAAAGAAATAGGGAGATACTTCTATGCGAAGTGTCTCCCTAAGAATGGATTTTTATTTGTTATTACATGATCAAGACAACTTTTATTCAGAAAGAAATTTAAGTACACCGCTTTTTTTAAGTGCTGCTAAAAGAACTGCAGAAAGAATTGCCCCGCCTACCGTTGAAATAAGGAACGGAATGATATAAGCATAAAAAGCTATATTAGCTGCGCTCTGCCCCATAAACAAAATAGCAATCGGATACGCACACAGACCGCCTAAAACCGCAGTTCCAAATACCTCTGCCGCTAATGTGAGCAGGGTGTTTTTGGTTTTGTAAAAAATAATCCCGCATAGAAGTGCTCCCAACATGCTGCCGGGAAAAGCCAAAAGGCTCCCGAGCCCTAAAAAATTCCTGAGAAGACTGGCTGCAAAGGCAACGCCCACACCATACCACGGGCCGAGGGTAACGGCACACAAAATATTTACCATGTGCTGCACCGGTGCACATTTACTTCCGAAAACCGGAAACGAGAGCATGCTCCCAACTACCGCGACGGCACACAGAACTGCTGCAATACAAAGTTTTTTGGTTCGATTTGATTTCATAACAACATCTCCTTTGATTTGGTTGAGAACGGCAATAACAGCGGCGTTCTCGAGTGGTTGCGGCTTTGCCGCTTTGAGAATATCGGTCGAAGCTCTCTGGCTTCCTCTCACGCCGGAACACGGCTTCCCATCGCTGTTATTACAAGATACAAGGAGCTCCCCTTGTATCCGCCCGATTTATTCGGGAAATCCGCTCTGCACCACCCTTCAAAAGAGATTTTAACAAAAAATAGGAGACACCCTTTGCGGCGTCTCCTAAAAAATCCTTTAACATTTCCTACGACGGCATTATCCGCATCAGGTTCATGGGTCGAAGGTCGCACCTTCCTCTCAGCCTGTTACACAAGCTCCCCTACTATTTATTTGTTACAAACATTATACAGCATCTTTATACAAAATGCAAGGTTTTACAATAATTTAATTTTACCATGTTCGCACGCCATCTATATGAATAAATCGGGCAACATCATAGGTATATGAGGAAAGCGGTTTATCCAGCGCATCAAAAGTGTGTGCTGCTACCAGTATCGTTGGTGTGACCGAGGTAATAACAGGGGAATGATAAAATCTGCCGCCCTTTTTCCCAAACTGCACAATGTCACCCGCTCTTACCTCTTTTTGCGAAACTATATGCCCATACGGGCCAACAGACTTGTTATTTACAAGAAAGTTATAAAGGTACTCCACTCCGGTCCATGATGCGGTACGATCGTAAGAGGAGCGATAATACCAACCCATGATAGGTGTAAAATTCATTACCCCTGCTCCCGCATAGATGCTTTGCGAAGCAAAATTCGTGCAGTCTCCGCCAATATTCTCAAAATCATAGTAAGCGGGATTTCGGTCCATTGCCCATCTGCGTGCATAAGCAACAGCAGCGTCTCTGTTATAAGGTATCTCTCGCATACAACCGCCTCCTTTACATTATGCTATGCTGCAAAATGCAAATTGGCTACCAGACTTTTTGATAATCGTTTATTTGTATCCGGCAGATATAAAACGGTGTATAACGCGGGGTAAAAACGACCAAAAGTAGCATATACACTGTCACTCAACCATCAAATACAAATCAATATCAATTTCCGTTCTGGTAGTATAGCAAAAATCTAT
>JAZQMT010000135.1:0-10050 GCA_045543635.1 Oscillospiraceae bacterium
AGCTGTTCACAGCAGAAAATACAATGATTTTCCCATGCGCCCGCTTGGTTGGAAGTCCCCTAACGAGTTCTTAAACCACTTCCTGACCACCGGCGAAGTTTTTTAACTCAATTTTGTAACACATCATTGACAAACCTACAACTCTCTCGCATTATTACCTCAAACGCAAGTGGGTATTCAGCAAAAAATAAAAAACGATGATTGCGACCGCTTTTCATAAGAAATACTGCCGCAATCATCGCTTTTATCAGTTTCCCTTTTTTTCTTTTCGAAAAATAAACCACTTACAGGTGAAGTAATTGATAATGACCTCCACCGTGACGCCGATAAGCTTTGCTAAGTTGTGATTGAGCGATAAGAGGTTTATGAAAAAGGACATGATGTAGGTGGAAATAAAGAAAGAAATGAGCCGCACTCCAAAAAAGACGGCGATTTCGCGCACAAATGCGCTTTTGCTGCCGCCGTGTGTTTTGAAAACAAAGTGGCGATTGACATAAAATGAATAGATATTTGCTGCAAGCCAAGCCAAAATATTTATAATTTCCCACCATTGGAAGGAAAAGAGCAGGCGATTGGGGTCTTTTACAAAATTTGTGCCGAGAAAGAATATGCCGTAATTCAAAATGGAGGTACCTGTTCCGAACAGGGCATATCGAATAGGCGTTTCAAAACGCTTATATAAGCTTTTTAACTTTGAAAGTTTCTTTCTCATGCGGCACCTGCTTTCAAAATTTACGAAATTTCAGCTACCTGTTGCGATGAGGTCGTGATCGAGGAGGATATATTAGGCGGCGTGATAGTAGGCTCGGAAATGGTGCTTGAGGGGTGCGAAGAATTGTCCGAAACATACTCGGAAGAGGAATTAGAAGAGTTGCTGTCGCTTGTGTTCGGCGTTTGAGCAGAATTTTCGCTGCTTAAGTCGGAGGGAGCGTTTTCGGAGCTTACCGAAGCATCGGATGAAGTAGGATTTTGGTTGGAAACAGGGGCGCTGTGTGTGCTTTCAACATCCGATGGAGCACTGCTTATGTCACCTAAATCGGGCATGATGACCTTGGAAGCGGTTGAGCCCTGAACGGTGGGAGGAGTGACCGCACCAATAGCGGTAAATTTTCCGCTGCTTGTAACGGGGTGGGTAAGGATATAGTTAAAAACAGCTTCATAACCTTTTCGGCTGAGATGTATGCCGTCTCCTGAATATTGAGCCTGTAAAAAGCCATTCTCATCTGTCAGCTTTTGATAGGTATATAGGAAATAACAGCCTTCTTCTTCTGCCAGCTTTGCCAGCTTTTGATTGGCGTATGCAACATATTGGTGGCAATTTGGCTTGCCGTTGGCAATAGCCCATTGCTGTGTTACAGGGAAAATAGACTGAACTACGATAATACTATCAGGTGATGCATTTTTTATCTTGGTAAGAAATGCGCGGTAATTATCATAGAACGAATCGGATTTATAGCTGTAAATAGCGTTGATGCCGAGGGTAACAAATATTTTGCCCGGCTTAGCTTTTGAGAGTGCCTCCGATATGCTGTACCCTTGCGTGCGCGAGGTGTAAACGCATTTTGAGGTGAGCGCGGTGCCTTGATGCAGACCGATTTTAGCAAAAACATGGTCAAAGCTTAAGTAACCGTAGGCAGCCATTCCGTAGGTAATGGAATCTCCGACCATAACAGCATCGTCAAAATAATCCCAGCTGCGCGGTTCGCCGGTTTCAGAGAGTGCACCGCCTATTTCGGCAGAGTGTCCTACCGGCGCTAATCCGCCAAGCACCTTTTCAACATGCCAATCATATCGAGAAAGGAAAATGGCTGTCGCGGCACATAGAATAAGCAGCGCGCAGACTATCACTGTCAGGATATTGCTGCGCTGCGCCTTTTTTTTCTTGGAAAGTTTGTTGTTCATAATTTCATCTCTTGCATAAAAAAATTTCCGCATTATTCTAACATGAATTCTTGAAATATGCAAATTTATTTTGTATTTAGTTTTTTCTTAAAAACAAAATATATTCGAAAACAAAAATTAAACAATAAAACCGCCGCCCAAAACAGCGTCTCCTATATAAAAAACTGCCGACTGTCCCGGTGCGGGAGCGCTGGCGTTCTCGTCAAACAAAACCGAAACACGCCCGCCTTCTATCGGGGTGATAAGCGCACTCTGAGGGCGTGCCGCCGAGCGGATTTTTACATCGGCACGAATAGGCTCACAGAGATTTTCAAGCAGCATAAAAAAACAATTTTCAACCTCTATTTCGCGGCGCATCTGCCCACCTGCATAGGTGAGATAAACGCAGTTTTTCTGTGGGTCTATTTTATTCACGAAAACAGGCTGTCCTAGAGAAAGACCAAGCCCTTTTCGCTGCCCGACCGTGTAATGGATAATGCCTTTGTGCTTTGCGATCGGCTTGCCTTCGGGCGAAATAAAATCACCCTGCGGCATTTTTCCGCTTTGCGCTTCGATATAGGCGGCGTAATTGTTATCGGGAATAAAACAGTTTTCCTGACTGTCGGGAGAATTTGCGCAAAACAGCGAAAGCTCGGCGGCCCTTTGGCGCACCTCGCTTTTTTTAAGAGAGCCAAGCGGTAGTAAAAGGCGGGAAAGGATGTCCTGCGGCAAACGATAAAGCATGTAAGACTGATCGCGTGCCGCCTCAGCAGCTTTTTTTATAAAAAAACGCCCGTTGGCCTGTCCTACTGCGGCATAGTGTCCGGTTGCGATAAAATCGCAACCGTGCTTATCTGCGGCTATCTTGAGATATTTAAATTTTATAAGCGGATTACAGATAATGCAGGGGTTTGGGGTTCGGGCGTTTTTGTAATCTGAGATAAACGGCTCAATGACTGTTTTTTGAAATTCCGCTCTTAAATCCAAAATTGTGATGGGAATGTTACATGCATCCGCCGCTTTTTTTGCGGCCGAAACAGTGTCGGCGTGGGCTTCAGACATCTGCATAACAACTGCCTGCACCTCATATCCCGCCTCTTTTAAGAGATGGATGCAAACCGAAGAGTCCACCCCGCCCGAAAGCGCCAGCATAACGGTATTTTTATTTGCCATGGGATAGCTTCCTTTCGGTTTAGAGATTTTTGTAGAAGGAAACGGCAAGCCGGTCGCACCGCTCGTTGTATGGATGTCCGGCATGACCTTTTACCCATACAAGTGAAACGGTGTGTACCTCAAAAAGAGCAAGCAACTTGTCCCATAGATCGGGATTTAATGCGGGCTTGTTATCGCTTTTTTTCCAGCCGCGGCTTTTCCATGAGGCTGCCCAGCCCTTTTGTATACCGTCTACAAGATATTTGGAATCGGAATAAAGAGTCACCTCGCAGGGCTCTTTTAAGGCGGAAAGAGCCTCAATGGCAGCGGTAAGCTCCATGCGGTTGTTGGTGGTTTCTTTTTCTCCGCCGCAAAGCTCTTTTTCTATTTCTCCGTATTTTAAAATTGCTCCCCAGCCGCCGGGGCCGGGATTTCCGGAGCATGCTCCGTCGGTAAAAAGTTCGATTTTTTTCATAAGATGCCGCTCCTGTTATTTGTAAAAATGCAAATACAAAAATATTATAATATATTTTTCTTTTAGAAACAAGCCCGATTTTTATAAAAACAGGTTGCTTAAAATTATGTGTTGACAAAGCGGCAGTTTTGATTGATAATATATATAATAGCAGGTTATACTTATGCACAAGAGTTAATTAAAAAGGAAAGTGTTTGCATGAGAGTTATTGCCGGAGAGAAAAAAGGTAGGCGGCTGGTCACGCCGGAAGGGCTTGATACCAGGCCGACCTCGGACAAGGTTAAGGAAGCGCTGTTTAGTATTATCCAATTTGAGCTTGAGGATGCCGAGTTTCTTGATTTATTTGCCGGCAGCGGTCAGATGGGTATAGAGGCACTCAGCCGCGGCGCAAAATATGCGGTTTTTGTTGATTTTGGAAAAAAGGCTTGTGATTGTATTCGCCAAAATCTCGCAGTAACGGGTCTTTCGGGCCGTTCAGAGGTAGTAATGCGCGGTGTCAGCGAGTATCTTGTCGGTTGTACCCGCCGCTTTGATATTGTTTTTATGGACCCGCCTTATCGTGAGGGACTTATCGAGCCGATTTTCGAGCGGGTTACAGAGCTTGTTTGTGATAGCGGTGTTATTCTCTGTGAAGTGCCTCGGGGAGCTGAAATGTGCGAGCAAATGAATGGGTTTGTGCTTAAACGCCGCTATCGTTACAGTAAGACTGAGCTTGTGTTGTATCGGAAAGAGGATGCACAGGCTGAAATATATTGATTTGAGGGAAATTTATGAATCTTGCAATATGCCCCGGCAGCTTTGACCCTATCACCCGTGGCCACGAGGATATTATTCGCCGAGCCTCCAAGCTTTTTGATAAGGTTATCGTGCTTGTTTTGACAAATCCGAATAAAAACCACACTTTTCCCATTGAGGAACGCCGTCGGCTTATTGAAAAAACGGTCGGTGATGCTGAAAATGTGGTGGTGGATGCATATAGCGGTCTGCTTGCCGATTACGCAAAAAATGTCGGAGCGACTGCGATTGTTAAGGGCTTGCGTGCCATGTCGGATTTTGAATACGAATTTCAGATGGCACTTACCAATAAAAAGCTTAATCCAACGCTGGAAACTGTTTTCTTGACATCTTCGGCGGAAAATATGTACCTGAGCTCCAGTATTGTCCGTCAGGTTGCATGCTTCGGCGGCGATATTTCTGCATTTGTTCCGCCGCAGATACTATCAGATGTGGAAAATGTATTAAAAATAAATCAAACAAAGGGAGGAAACGAATCATGAATGTGGACGATATGGTAGATCTGCTCGACGATATGTTTGAGGACGCTGTCAAAATGCCGCTGACCGGCGGTAAATGCCTTATCGACTCGCAAAAAGCCCGCGATCTTATTGATGATATTCGCATGAATTTGCCTCAGGAAATTCGTCAGGCAAAAGCTATCGTTGCCGATCGCGGAGAGATCATCTCCATTGCCAAGGCAGAGGCGGAGGATATTATTCGTAACGCTGAGGAACGCGCCAGAAGCATCGTAAACAAAGATGAATTGGTTGTTCAGGCTCAGAATCGTGCCAACGAAATTCTTTCTCAGGCACATCAGAAATCCCGTGAAGTTCGTCAGGCAGCTAACGATTTTGCTGACGAAGTTTTGAGAAATGCCGAGGAAATTCTTGCCAAGAGTGCAACCGAGGTAAAACAGACTCGTACCACACTTCGCAATAAGCGCATGGGTGTGAATTCAGGTGCGCAGGATTAATTTGGTATACAAAGAAAACTGACCGAACGGTCGGTTTTCTTTGTAAAACAGGAGGAAATACATATGCAGCAGCTTGCACAAATTTTGGAGATCATAATGATCGTAGCTTTCGGATTTTCGTGGCCTAATAATATTATCACATCGCTTAGAAACAAGTCTACCAAGGGAAAAAGCCTTGCGTTTCTCTTACTGATTGATTTCGGATATATCTGCGGTATTGCGGCAAAGATTGTTGGCGGTAATTTCCTCTGGTATGTTCTGTTTTTCTACATCCTTAATTTTGTTATGGTTTCTATTGATCTTTGTCTGTTTTTTTATTATAGAGCCAAAGAAAGAGCTTTGGAAAAGTGATTTCTTTCAGCTCCCTGTTTGGTGAAAAAAGGTGGACTTGACTTTTGCTGAGATTGTCCTTGTTTTATGCTTAAAATAAGCAAAAAAACCAAAATTATTTAGAGACGAAAAATGGCATAGTATAGCCATTTTTCGTCTCTTTTTTTGCGTGCAAAAAAAGTCTGAAAAAACCTAAAAAAATATCGCTAAAATGCTTGACTTTTATGGGCGTTTGGGAGTATAATAGGTGCATAAAGGTGGGTTTTGGTGAAAAAAGGTGAACCTAGCTTTTTTTAACCTATCAAATGAGTAAAAGAAAGGCGGGGGAAGTCGTGCTGGTCGGTAAAGCGCAAAACACAATTGATGCAAGCGGCAGAATTATTTTCCCTGCCGGTTTTCGAAAGGATATGGGCGATAAAATCATTCTTGCAAAAGGTCTTTTTGATCCTTGTCTTTGCGCTTACAGCGAGGAAGAGTGGAAAAATCTTTGCGACAGCTTAAAAAGATTTCCTGAGGCAAAGGTTCGTCAGGTGAAGAATTGGCTGTTTGGAAGTGCCTGTACATTAAATCCCGATAAGCAGGGCAGAGTTTTTATTTCAAACGAGCTTATTGCACATGCCGGTCTAAAGCAGAATGTAGTGTTTGTCGGAATGGGTTCGCGAGTTGATGTCTGGGATGCCGAGAGCTACGAAAAGATGTACAACAGTATCGATTCCGAAGAAATTGCCGATATTCTTGCGCAGCTTGATTTTTAACCAGGGTAAGCAGCATGGAATTTGTTCATAAGCCTATTATGCTTTCGCAGTGCATAGATGCACTGAATATAAAGTCTAACGGAATATATGCCGATGGAACGGTTGGCGGAGCGGGCCACTCATCTCACATAGCACAAAAGCTTGATTTTAAGGCAGGCGGCAGGCTCCTGTGTCTGGACCGTGACCCTGATGCTGTGAAGGCCGCGTCCGAACGCTTGAAATCTTATCCGCAGGCGTCGATTTTCCATAGAAACTATTCCGAAATAGTCTCTCTTTTAAAAGAACTGAATATAAATGGTTTGGACGGAATGCTTTTAGACCTCGGCGTTTCTTCTTTTCAGCTTGATTGTGCCGAGCGCGGTTTTTCTTTCAGAAATGATGCTCCGCTGGATATGCGCATGAGCAAAACGGGGCTTTCCGCTCGCGATGTTGTAAATGAGTACAGTGAAAATCGGCTTTCAGATATTATTTTTCACTATTCCGAGGAGCGTTTTGCAAGAAGAATAGCTGCCGAGATCGTAAAGCGGCGAGAAAGCAAACCAATTGAAACAACGCATGAGCTTGCAGAGATAATCAAGGCGGTAATGCCGGCAGCGGCAAAAAGGGAGAAAAATCCTTGTAAAAGGACGTTTCAGGCAATTCGTATTGAGGTAAACGGTGAGCTTGTTCATCTGGAGAAGGCACTTGACAGTGTTTTCGAGGTTTTAAACCCCGGTGCAAGGCTTGCAATCATTACATTTCATTCATTGGAAGACAGAATGGTAAAAAGAAAATTTAAGGAATGGTGCACAGGCTGCACCTGTCCTAAGGATTTTCCTGTTTGTGTTTGCGGCAACACCCCAAAAGCAAAAATGACGCCCTCTAAGGCGATTGAAGCCTCAAAACAGGAACAGGAGGAAAATCCGAGAAGTAAAAGTGCCAGACTGCGAGTTTTAGAAAAACTCTAGAAGATATAAGGAAGTTAAAAAGAAAGGGGACGGCAAAAATGCAAACCAACACGGCTTATGATCTTTCCAGATTTGAAGCCAAAAGAAAGCCGGAAGTTAAAAAGCCGGAGCTAAAAGCTGTTAAAGGGAAAAAACAAAAAACCTCCGTGATTTCTAAGCTGTCGCCCGTCACAGCGGTGATCGTGGCGATAGCAGCAGTATTTGTCTGCTCCTACATGCTCTACACACAGGTCATGATTACCGAGACCACTGCGGCAATAACCCGCGTTAATAAAGAGATCACTCAACTGCAAAGTGAAAAGGTGCGGCTTGACAGTGAGCTTGATGCAATTATGTCCCGCGGTAATATCGAGGAAAAAGCACTTGCACTGGGAATGTATCAAGCAGATAAATTGCAGGTTGAAGGCATCGAGGTCAATCAAGGTGATAAGATTGAGGTGCTTGCGGACACCCGCAATATTTTTGAAAAAATCGGAGACTTTTTTTCAAACTTGTTTTAAGATGTGAAAAACATCAGATGGTAAATGAGTCGGGAACATATTTTCGTGGGCTAAGAACGCTCTTTACAAAATATGAGCTATCCCGACTCTTTTGCCACTTTTATGAGGGCAAAATCAATCCGGTTGGGAGGACTATTTTTGGCAAAGCAACCTACCGTTTCGATGAAAAGGCGAATTAATATTCTGCTTGTGTTCGTGGTCATCTTTGGATTTATTTTGATGACAGGGCGCCTTTTCTTGCTGCAGGTCGCAGGCGGTGATGATTATCGGGAGCGCGCAACACAGCAGCAGCTTCGTGATAGCACCATTTCCGCAAAACGCGGCACAATCTATGATTCCAATATGAATATCCTTGCCCAGAGTGCAACTGTCTGGACGGCGTATCTTTCGCCTGCCTATGTAAACAATGATGAGGAAGGGCAGCTTATTGCTGACGGGCTTTCAAAGATACTCGGCGTAGATAGGGAAACTGTTTATGAAAAAACCAAGAAGAACACCTATTATGAGTATGTCAAGCGCAAAATAGAAAAGGATAAAGCAGATGAGATACGCGCCTTTTGTGATGAACATGATATTTCTGCAATAGGTCTCGATGAGGATACCAAGCGCTACTATCCCCATAATAATCTTGCTTCTACAATTATTGGATTTACAGGCACCGATAACCAGGGGCTTACCGGAATTGAAGCGTATTATGATAGCTACTTAAAGGGTACTGATGGTAGGGTTGTCAGTGCAAAAAACGCATGGGGAACCGATATGCCCTTCGAATATGAAAAGCGCATTGAAGCAATTGACGGAAATAGCCTTGTGTTGACTATAGACCAAAATATCCAGTATTATGTTGATAAGCATCTTGAGACTGCGGTAAAGGAGCAAAAGGTCAACAACCGCGCCGCATGTATTGTTATGGATGTCAATACAGGCGGTATTCTCGGCATGTCAACCAAAGGCGATTTTAATCTTAACGATCCGTTTACGATTTATGACAGCTCCATAAGAGAACAGGTTGCGGCGCTTTCCGGTGATGAGAAATCCACAGAGCTTGCAAAGAAGCAAAACCAACAGTGGAGAAATAAAGCTATTTCCGATCCCTACGAGCCCGGTTCGGTGTTTAAGATAATTACTGCTGCTGCTGCACTGGAGGAAGGCGTTGTTACAGCCAATGAAGGATTTAGCTGTTCGGGTGGATACCGAGTCGGAGACAGAACCATTCATTGCTGGAAAACCTCGGGTCACGGCAGCGAAAGCTTTGCCGAGGGAATTATGAATTCCTGCAACCCCGTTTTCATGGCAGTAGGCACAAGACTCGGCGGAAAAACCTTCTATAAATACTTACAGGCATTCGGGCTTACCGAAAAAACAGGTATCGACCTGCCCGGTGAGGCTACCAGCATTACGCACAGTGCCAAAACGCTGGAAAATGCCGTTAACCTTGCATCATCTTCAATGGGCCAATCCTTTAAGATAACGCCCATTCAAATAATCACAGCAGTTTCAGCAGCCGTTAACGGCGGAAACCTTGTGACCCCGCATGTTGTAAAGCAAATTCTGGATAGCGACGGTTCTGTTATTGAAAATATAGGTTCGCAGACAAGGCGACAGGTTATTTCAGAGGAAACTTCGGCAGAGCTTTCGCTCATGCTGGAAAAGGTGGTTTCCGAGGGGACCGGTAAAAACGCTTACATCATGGGTTATCGCATCGGCGGAAAAACAGGAACCTCCGAAAAGCTCGATAAGGTGTATGCCGAGGGGGAAAAGGAAGACTATATCATGTCCTTTTTGGGGTTTGCCCCCGCTGATGATCCGAAGGTTGCTTGCATTGTTATCATAGATGAGCCGCGTGCGGGAGAAATCTATGGTTCGGCGGTTGCTGCCCCTGTTTGCGGTAGTATTCTCGGCGATGTTCTTCCATATCTCGGTATTGAGCCTGAATACACAGCCGAGGAACTTTCAAAGGTTAATGTCACTGTTCCCAATATCATCGGAAAGACTGCGCATATGGGCGAGGCTGCTCTTCAGAAATATGGCTTACAGGGTACCATTGTGGGAGATGGTGACCGCGTTGTGCGTCAAGTCCCTGCGGCAGGTGAAACAGTGCCGCGCGGTGGTAAAGTTGTTATTTATACAGAACAAAATACAGAACAAAAAACCGTTACAGTTCCGAATTTGATAGGTCTTACCGCTACAGAGGTCAATACCAGGCTGACTGCTCTTGGCTTGAATGCCAAGATAACGGGCGGCGGCATTGACCAAAGTG
>JAZQMT010000136.1:0-8630 GCA_045543635.1 Oscillospiraceae bacterium
TTCCTATTTTCGGTAATTAAGTTTCATAAGTATCTTAAAGTATGCAACCCACTATGACACTTTTGCTTTTGCGTAAAGTGTCATTTATATATAAAGAAAGAGAGAGACAGCTTCTTTATAAAGTATCTCTCTAGGGCACACAACACGATTTGATTTTAATAGAGTAGTCCGGCGAGCTTGCCTGTTTTATTGCGGCTTAGGTTATTGACAATATAAAATCAACAGAATATAATGAGAACGCAGGGAAATTTCAAATAAAAGAATAAAGATAGAAATATTTTTAAAATAATTACAAACAAGAGGAGAGTATTATGAGGAAACAACAAAATTTAAAATATTTGGCACCGATTATCATTTTTATTTTATTGATAAGCGGTTGCAGTGCAGGCTCTCCGCTGCTTACAAGCTCCGCATCTGCAGGGGCAGAAAAAGAGAATGAGAGCTTTGCTGTTTATACAAGCTCTGCTTTGCAAGAGAGCGCAAATAACACGGCTTCTGACCGGTTTTCGAGCAAGCAAACCGCCACCTCGGCTCCCGAGCAGGAGCAGTTGGGTTCAAGCGAAAAGCCGCAACAAGGACAGTTGGGCTCAAGTGAAAAGCCGCAACAAGGACAGTTGGGCTCGAATGAAAAGCCGGAACAGGAGCAGTCAAGCTCAAAAGAACCCATGATACCACAGGATAATCCTCCGCCCGTTACCGTTAACAGGGAAGATGCATCAACCCCGACGCCAATATCATATACAGATGTTATAAAAGGCGAACCAATAAAATTTGGGGTAACAACCGTTAATGCGCATTGTTCAGATTCGAAATGGCTTAAAAGTATCGCTATTATCCGTTCATATGACGAGTTAAAGGCAATATATGAACAAGAGGTGCAGTATTTTACCAACCAAGACCATTATATTTACTTTTATGATCAGCGTTCTTTTGAGAATAAGGTTATTATTATGTTGTTAATCCACAGAGGCGGTTCTGAGGGTACATATGAGATAGACAAGGTAACTCAAAAAGATGGGCGAATGTATATTCACATGAAGAACGCAGAGGTTCCTGACAGTGTTTATGTGGGAACAGAGATTGCGAACTTCCGCTCGTTTATCACTATTTCAAAAGAGGATATGGCAAGTGTGACCGATATTGTTGTTTGTCAGCAGTAGCGCTTAAAATAAACAAGGATTGATTATGAAAATAGAAAGGGAGGGCGGGTTGAGGCACACTCCGTAAGGAAGAGTGCCTCAGCTATATTCGCCTGACGGCGAGTGATATTGCTACGCAGTGATATGATGCTATGCATCGTGATATTGTCCTGCGGACAGTTTGGAGCGAATATAATATCACAAAAGCCAAAGGCTTTTATATCACTTTTACCACAAGGTAAAAATATCACTGCAAACGATAGTTTGCAATATCACTTATACACGCCGTAAAATCAACCCTTCTTTTTCGATAAGTAATATTTTTTCAAAGTATGTAACCCACTATGACACTTTCGCTTTTTGAAAGTGTCATTTTCTATATTATATTGAAAAACGGAGACTACTTCTTTACGAAGTGTCTCCGTTGCCTTCCTTTTCTATTTTGTATAATATTTCGGTTAGATGCGGGCGACGCCCGTCTTTCTGGCGGCTTTTGAGACTGCCGCAGCAACTGCGGGGCCGACGCGCTCATCGAAGGCGGCAGGCAAAATGTACTCGGCATGAAGCTCATCGTCCGAAATAAGGGATGAGATGGCATAAGCTGCGGCGAGCTTCATTTCCTCATTGATGTCGCTTGCGCGGACATCAAATGCACCGCGGAAGATGCCTGGGAATACCAAAACATTGTTGATTTGGTTGGGGTAGTCGCTGCGGCCTGTGCCGACAACGGCGGCTCCGCCTTTTTTGGCAACATCGGGCATGATTTCGGGGGTGGGGTTAGCCATGGCAAAGATAACAGGGTTTTCTGCCATGCTCTTTACCATTTCTTCATCCACAAGGTTTGGAGCGGAAACACCGATAAACACATCGGCACCTTTCATAACATCGCGAAGGGTGCCTTTTTCCATATTGGGATTGGAGATAGCTGCCATTTCGGCTTGTGCGGGGTTAACACCCTCTATTCCCTGATAAAGTGCGCCCACCTTATCGCAAAGAATAAGGTTTTTAAGCCCCGATGAAATTAAGAGCTTTGCGATAGAGATGCCTGCGGCACCTGCGCCGTTCAAAACAAGCTTTACTTCGCCGATGTTCTTTTTAACAACGCGCAGAGCGTTTAAGAGAGCGGCAAGAACAACAACGGCAGTGCCGTGCTGGTCATCATGAAAAATAGGAATGTCGCATTTTTCTTTGAGCTTGCGCTCAATTTCAAAGCATCTCGGAGCGGCGATGTCCTCAAGGTTAATTCCGCCGAAAGAGCCGGAAATGAGGCGAATGGTGTTGACTATTTCATCAACATCTTTGGATTTTATGCAGAGCGGGAAAGCATCAACTCCGCCGAATTCTTTAAAGAGAACACACTTGCCTTCCATAACAGGCATGCCGGCTTCTGGACCAATGTCGCCAAGGCCTAAAACGGCAGTTCCGTCTGTCACAACGAGGCAAAGGTTACCTCTGCGGGTGAGCTCATAGGATTTGTTTACATCCTTCTGGATCTCAAGGCAGGGAGCGGCAACTCCGGGTGTGTAGGCAAGCGAAAGGTCGTGAGAGCTTTTGGCTGTCACTCTTGAAACGACCTCGATCTTTCCCTTCTTTTCGTAGTGGAGCTGAAGGCTTTCTTCAGCAACGGACATTTTTTCAGGCATTTGTATTGCCCCTCTCTATATAAGTAACAAATGATATTATTTTACAACATTCTTACTGCCGCGTAAAGAGCAAAATGAATTTTTTTTACATATTATAGCGTGAAAGGTTGCAAAAATGAAAAAGATGTGTTAAGATATGTAAAAAGAGTAAAAGCGATGCTCGGGAAGAGTAGTAGGCCGGATTTCTCTCAAGAGAGGTTTCTGTTTCGGTGAAAGGAAGCTAGAGAAAGAGCCTTGCGAAGTGCCCCCGAAAGCTCACGGTGCGAAGCCGAAAAACGGTGCGTAGTGCGGTGCGGCTGCCCCTCGTTATCGGGGCGGTGGATCATGAAGGTCCGCAAAAGTGAGAAACCCGAGTGGAACCGCGGCAGCTTTGCCGCCCCGGAAGCGCAGTGTGCGTTTTCGGGATTTTTTTGTTTTGAGGTGATATATTTGTTTGACAGGCTTGGTTATGACATCAGAGCCATTCGAGAGAGAGACCCTGCGGCAAGAAACAATTTTGAGGTATTGCTTTTGTATTCGGGGCTGCATGCGGTGATATTTCATCGCTGGGCAAACTTTTTCTTTCGGCATAAGATGTTTTTCACAGCGCGTCTCATCTCTCAATGCGCCCGCCATTTAACAGGGATAGAGATACACCCGGGCGCTACCATTGGAAAAGGCCTTTTTATTGACCACGGTATGGGCGTTATTATCGGCGAGACGACTGTTATCGGCGATGACTGTACCATTTATCAGGGTGTAACCTTGGGCGGTACAGGCAAAGATAAGGGTAAACGCCATCCGACCTTGGGGAACAATGTTATGGTTGGCAGCGGAGCTAAGGTTTTAGGTCCGTTTAAGGTTGGGGACGGGGCGAAAATTGCGGCAGGTGCTGTTGTGCTCAGTGAAGTCGCACCCGGAGCAACGGCGGTTGGTGTTCCTGCAAAGGCAGTTGTGAGAAAACAAGAGGAGAAACAGCAAAAGCAGGATCTTGATCAGGTGCATATTCCCGACCCTGTTTCGCAGGAGCTTGCTCGTCTGCGTGAGCAGATAACAGAGCTTAAAAATGAGCTTGATGAACTGAAAAAAGAAAAAAAGGAGACAGACCAATGAAGATATTAAACACCCTGACAGGAACCAAAGATGAGTTTGTGCCGCTGCATGAGGGCACCGTTAATATGTATGTTTGCGGGCCGACAGTGTACAATTACATTCACATCGGCAATACCCGCCCGCTTTGCGTGTTTGATACGCTGCGCCGGTATTTTGAATATATCGGATACAAGGTAAACTTCGTTCAGAACTTTACGGATATTGATGATAAGCTGATAAACCGTGCAAAGGAAGAGCAAACTACTGTTGCGGCGCTTGCTGAGAAATATATTGCCGAGTACAAGAAGGATGCAGAGGGCTTGAATGTCCGTCCTGCAACGGTGCATCCACGTGCTACCGAGAATATTGATAATATTATTGAGCTTATCACGGCGCTTACCGAAAAGGGATATGCCTATGCTTCTAACGGAGATGTTTATTTCCGCACCAAAAAGTTTAAAGAGTACGGTAAGCTTTCCCACATGCCGCTTGAAGAGCTGGAAGCGGGGGCGCGCATCAACATAAGCGAGCAGAAAGAGGATCCCATGGACTTTGCGCTGTGGAAAGCCGCCAAGGAGGGTGAGCCTTATTGGGAGTCACCCTGGGGCAAGGGCAGACCGGGTTGGCATATTGAGTGCTCAGCTATGGCAAAGAGTATTCTGGGAGAGACGATCGACCTGCACTGCGGCGGACAGGATCTTATCTTCCCTCATCACGAAAATGAAATTGCACAGAGTGAATGTGCAAACGGAGCCTGCTTCTCGCGTTACTGGATGCATAACGGTTATATTAATATTGACAACCGCAAGATGTCAAAATCTTTGGGAAATTTCTTTACCGCGCGTGAAATCGGCGAGAAATACGGATATGAGGTTATCCGCTATATTATGGTCGCTTCGCATTACAGAAGTCCCATCAATTACAGCACCGAAATTATAGAGCAGGCAAAGGCTGCGCTTGACCGCCTATACACCTGCCGCGAAAACCTAGCCTATGCTGCACAGCACGCGGCCGATACTGCTGCCGACAGCGCACAGTTTGAGCGGCTTTCTGCTTTCGAGGCACAGTTTCGCGCTGCCATGGATGATGACTTTAACACTGCCGACGGGCTTGCGGCTATCTTTGAGCTGGTTCGTGAGATAAACGGTAATGTTGTCGGAACAGAGGCTTGCGCTGAATACATCACGGCGGCAAGTGAGCTGTTTGAAAAGCTGGTTTCGGTTTTGGGGCTTCTCTATGAGAGAAAAACAGATAAAAACCTTGATGGCGAAATAGAGGCGCTTATCGAAGAACGCCAGCAGGCAAGGAAAAACCGTGATTTTGCACGCGCCGATGCCATTCGTGATGAGCTTAAAGCGCAAGGAATTATCCTTGAAGATACTCCGCAGGGTGTGAAATGGCACCGCGCATGATGTAAATTTACAAACAGGTAACAAAAAAGGGTTACAAATATTGTAAAATAAAAAAAGGACACCCGAAATTAAAGAAAAAAACGGAAGGATGTTTTACAAATGGGAAAAGCTTCTCGCGCAAGAAGCGCAAGACAGGCTGTTGCTGAAATCAAAAGGGAACAAGAGATGAATTTGCGACTGCAGAAAAAGAAAAAGAGGATGGTTAATATCATCGTTGCAGCGGTTTGTGTTGTGCTGTGTGTTGTTTTTGCAGGTAGCCTGTTCTTTATTAATTCGGCACAAAACAGCGGGTATTTTTTGCGCCGCAAGGTTGCTATGAAATCGGACAATCTTGAGGTAAACGGTGCAACCTTCGCCTATTTCTTCAATTATCAGTATCAGGATTTTGTTAACACCTATGCACAAAACCTCGCAAGTTATGGGCTTAATGTTGAAATGCCGCTGCGCGAGCAGGAAACTTCGGATGGTCAGAATTGGTTTGACTACATGGTAGGACTAACCGAGACCAATTTAAAAGAGGTTCTTTACCTTGCCGAAAAGGCAACTGCCGAGGGAATGAAGCTTGATGAAAGCTATCACAAGCAAATTGATGATATTTTTGCCGATATTAAGGCTCAGGCAGAGCAGTCAAAGGTTTCCGAGGAAGAATATATCCATGTGTTGTATGGACAGGGCGTTTCCAAAGAGGATATTCGCAAGGGACTTGAACTCTCTATGCTGGCAACCCAGTATTATACCAAGGTTATTGATTCCCGCACCTACACAGATGATGAAATTAATGAATATTTTCAAGATAACAGCGTGGATTTCCTTACCGTTGATTATAAATACTACAATTTCACCCCGAATGTTACCGAGGATATGACCGCTGAGCAGGCACAGACAGAGTATGATAAGGTTAAGGCTTATGCAGAGAGACTGAGCAAAGCCACCTCACCTGAAAGCTTTGACAGGATCCTTACCGACATTCTGAAAGAGAGAGGCACTACCGACACCAATATTCAGACAGCTATCGAGGATAGTGTTCTTGTCGGCAATGTTTATGATGAGGATTTTGAAATTTCTACCTGGGCATTCAGCAGTGATGCTAAGCTTAATTCTACGAAAATTTATACAAACGGAAACAATCGCGGAGTTTACATGTTGACAAAGCTGGCTTATCGCGACGAGGGAGAGACCAGAAGTGTACGACATATTCTCATTTCTTCCAACTCTTACGAAACCGATGAGCAAGCCAAGAAGAAGGCGGAAGAGGTTCTTGCTGAGTATAACAAGGGTGAAAAGACTGCCGAGAGCTTTGGCAAGCTTGCAAAGAAATACAGTGAAGACCCGGGCTCTGTAAACACCGGCGGCTTGTATGAGCAGTTTTCTAAGGGGACTATGGTTGAGGAATTTGAAAACTGGTCTTTTGACAAGCAAAGAAAACAGGGGGATACCGGAATTGTGAAAACCAATCATGGATACCATATCATGTATTTTGAGGAAGTCGGCGAGCCTGTTTGGAAGGGCGAAGTAATTCTTTCGCTTAAGGATTCTGCCTATAATGCGCTGTTTAATGAGCTGAAAGAAACCTATAAGGTTGAGCTTATTGAGGAAACGCTTGACAGCGTTCCCGTTATTGTAATAAAAAATTCCAGCAGTACAGCTGCCTAAAAAGAAAAACCACTCGGTGGTCCTTTCCGTAGAGAAGGGGTTACCGAGTGGTATTTTTTAATTTTTAGAAGCTCTTAGGCTCGCCGAACTTGTTCATGACAAGACCGGTGATGATTTTGGGATAAAAATAGGTTGATTTCTGAGGCATTTTCTCGCCGGCAGCCGCGACATCGCGAATTTGGGTGACGAGGGTGGAATTTATAAGGAAAGCGCAGTTTGCCTCCCCCTTATCAACAGCAGAAACAGCCTCCTCTATATCGCGGGTGTAGAAAAGATTTTTCTGGTTTGCCATGTTTTCCTTGTCGATGCCGAAAAGGCGTTCAAGCACAAGATTATGCAGCACCGAAACATCGAGGGAGCGGGAAGCCTGGCTCATATCGGGCAATAGCTCTTTCATAATACTCTCGTTTTTAAGGGTTAAAAGAGTAAAGGAGCCTTTTCCGCTGTAAAACGCAAAGGCCTTCTCACCTTTTTCGGCTGCAGCATCAAGGCAAGGCTGCATTTGGCACAGCGGGAGATTTTCCGAAAGGAGGAAATCGGTTCGGCAACGGTCAAGCATTTCTTCAGCATCAAACCCTTCGAGCGAATGAATTACGCGGTGGGTGGGGAACACGACCAAGCCATCATTCTCCATATCGACCAGCATCATCATGCAGTAGTTTATGCGCTCGCTGTCATCGGAAAGATCGTTTGCATTTGCGCGGGCAAAATTAAGAGCGGTCTCATAGCGGTGATGCCCGTCGGCAATATACAGCTTTTTGTCGGCCATTTTGGAGATAATATAATCAATATCCTCTTTATCGTAAACGCACCACAGGCTGTGGGTAACACCCTCGCCGTCGGTAAAAGAAATGTCGGGCTCGCGCTGAGAAAGCGCTTCTATTTTGCTGCTGACCGTTCTCTCACCATCCATGTAAAGCGAGTATATCTGGCTAAAGCTGCATCCTGTTTCAGTCATTAGGTTAAAACGGTCCTGCTTTGCTTTGGAAAGGGTGTATTCATGCGGCAGAACAACGCCCTCGGAAAACTCGGCTAATCGAACGAGCGAAACAAAACCTTTGAGGGAATAGGATTTTTCTTTTACTGTGAATTTTTCCTCATAGATATAAATGCCCTCTTTTTGGTCACATTGAAGAATTCCGCTCTCAAGCCAAGCCTTTGTGGTTTTGGCAGCATCCTTATAGGGGTCTTCCCCGCGAGGGAGCTCTAAACGAATGAGGTTATATTCATTTTTTTTGAGCAAGTCATTTCGCTGTTGCTCGCTTACAATATCATAGGGCGGGCAGACAAGTGAGCAGATGTCACCTGCGCTTTGGCTAAAGCGCATTGCCTGAAAAGGTTTTAATTTTGCCATTATAAACATTCCCTTCAAAAGAAATTATAATTTATTTTATCATATTTACAGCAAATTGCAAACAAAATATTAAAAAAGATGAAATTATTTGACAAGTGATAGGTTTTAAAGGTATAATAAAATGAATTGTGCAAATAGTGCACAAGTAAAGTGAAAGTGTTACAGAGCAAAGTTGCTTTGTAAAATAAACCGAGCGGCAGAGTGCTGCCCGAAAAGTACAGGAGGAAAATACGATGACCATTGAGGTAAAAAATCTTACCAAACGGTATGGCCGCAACAAAGCAGTTGACGACATTTCCTTTGAAATAAAAGAGGGAGAGATCGTTGGATTTCTGGGGCCGAACGGTGCCGGTAAGAC
>JAZQMT010000137.1:0-6157 GCA_045543635.1 Oscillospiraceae bacterium
AGCTGTTCACAGCAGAAAATACAATGATTTTCCCATGCGCCCGCTTGGTTGGAAGTCCCCTAACGAGTTCTTAAACCACTTCCTGACCACCGGCGAAGTTTTTTAACTCAATTTTGTAACACATCATTGACAAACCTACAATTGTGATAAGAAATCCGGTGTTACACCGGAGTTATTTTAGTCTTATTTCAAATAAGCTAAAAGAAAAGTAATATCCTAATAATAGGTTTTGCGTGTTTTTATTTATTATTTTGAATAGGGTAAACATTGCTGTAAATAATATTACCAATCAGGGAAAGAAATTTAAAACGGAGGATAATATGCTTACGAAAACGGGAAGTACTATTTTTTTTAAAAACCCGCCGGTAGTGCGGGGATATGCCTCGGTGGTAGGCAAAAAAGAAGCCAACGGTCCGCTTAAAGAGCATTTTGATGTCATCTGCATGGATAGCTTTCTAGGGCAAACAAGCTTTGAAAAAGCTGAAGCGCAGCTTCAGAACACCGCCGTTTCACGTGCCTTGCAAAAGGCGGGGATAACTGCCGATGAGGTCGGTTATGTTATGGGCGGTGACCTTTTAAATCAGTGTATCAGCTCATCCTACGGGCTTCGGGATTTTGGTATTCCGTTTTTAGGGCTGTATGGGGCGTGCTCGACCATGTCGGAGTCAATGGGACTTGCATCGGTGCTTTGTGCGTGCGGAGCGGCAGAGAATTGTGCTGCTGTCAGCTCCTCACATTTTTGCTCAGCAGAGCGCCAATTCCGATTTCCGCTAAACTACGGCGGACAGCGCACGCCCACGGCACAGTGGACGGTAACAGGCTCGGGCTCGGTGGTTGTCGGGCGGGAGGGGAGCGCACAAATGCCGCGTATTCGCGCTGTTACCTTTGGAAAAATAGAGGATCTTGGTGTTACCGATATTAACAACATGGGTGCAGCTATGGCTCCTGCCGCGGCTTCGACACTTGCCGCTTTCTTTAAGGACAGCGGGAGCAAACCCTCTGACTATGACCTTATTTTAACAGGCGATTTGGGTAAGCTGGGAAGTGACCTTCTCATTCGGCTTTTAATGGATAATAACATTAATATCCGCGAAAGACATAATGACTGCGGCAAAATGATTTATGACATAGAAAAACAAGACACACATTGCGGCGGTTCAGGCTGCGGCTGCAGTGCAAGTGTTTTGTGTTCCAAAATTTTGCGTGATATATCGGCGGGAAAACTCCGCGAGGTGCTGTTTATGGCAACGGGTGCACTGATGTCTACCGTCAGCGTACAGCAGGGGGAGAGTATTCCCGCGGTAGCACATCTGGTTCATATTTCCAGCGGAACGGAGGTGTAAAAATGGAAGTGGTTTTAAATATCATCAAAGCCTTTTTTGTCGGCGGAGCATTTTGCCTTATCGGACAGATCTTTATTGATAAAACGGGGCTTACTCCTGCAAGAATTTTAGTATCCTATGTGGTGGCGGGTGTTATTCTCGGCGGGGTTGGCATTTATGAGCCAATTGCGAAGTTTGCAGGTGCCGGCGCCACCGTTCCTTTAACGGGCTTTGGTTACCTTCTTGCCAAGGGAGTTCGGCAAGGGGTAGATGCACAGGGACTTTGGGGCGTTCTTACCGGAGGATTTACGGCATGTGCAGCAGGTATAGCTGCCGCCATTATATTTGGTCTTTTGGCAGGACTTATCTTCAAATCAAAAGAAAAAAACAGCACCTGAGTATTCAGGTGCTGTTTTAAACAATGCAAAAACTATTAGCCGGCCTTGTTGAGCTTACAGATAAGAGCCGATTTCTTTCTTGCAGCGCAATTCTTATGAAGAATCCCCTTGGCAGCGGCTTTGTCGATCGTTTTGATCGCTTGATTTACAACTGCAGCCTTATCGGCAGCATTGTCAGCAATAGAGGCCTCAGCCTTTTTGATCATGGTTTTGAGATTAGAGCGAACGGCCTTGTTGCGAAGATAATTTACCTCGGAAACAAGCACTCTCTTCTTAGCTGATTTGATATTAGGCATCACTACACCTCCTTTAACAAAACAATCGCGTTCGGCAGTTGGCAAATGCCATCTGCACGACAGTACAAGTTATCATATCACATGCAAAACAAAATTGCAAGCATTTTTTGAAAAAAATTTAAAAACAAGGTGAAGCATATGGATTATAGAACCGATCTTGCCATGGAACGGCGGGAACTTATCGGCGACAGCGTTCCCGAAGGGGTACATTTTGAAGAACAGCATGAGGGAAAAACAAAAATAACACGGATTCGCATTGAAACCGAACAGGGCGCTGCGGCAATCGGAAAACCCTGCGGGAATTATATCACGCTCGAAATTCCTGCACCGACCGCTAACCCCAATGAAAGTGAAAACGAGATAGAGCTCATTGCAAAGGAGCTGACTGCACTATTACCCAAAAATGGCTGTGTTTTGGTGGCGGGGCTGGGAAATCATAATATAACTCCCGATGCAATCGGACCCAAGACGGTTGAAAACACCCTTTCTACCCGTCATGTTGCTCAGTCGATGCCGGAGTTTGAGTTTCGCCCCGTAGCGGCACTTGCTCCGGGTGTCATGGGGCAGACAGGCATTGAAACGGGTGATGTTATTCGTTCTGTCTGTAAACAAATAGGTGCCGCCTGTGTTATTGCAGTTGATGCCCTCGCCTCCCGCAGCACCCACCGCCTCGGCTGCACCGTCCAGATCAGTGATACCGGCATTTCTCCCGGTTCCGGCGTTGGCAATCAACGGGCGGAGCTTTCTCAAAAAACACTCGGTGTGCCCGTTATTGCGCTCGGCGTTCCGACAGTGGTTGATGCCCTTACCGTTGCGGCAGATGCACTTTCTCAGGGCGGTGAAGCCTATATTGATGAGCAAAAGCTCAAAGGATTTATGGTAACGCCGCGTGAGATAGACAGCGTTATCACCGGCGTAACCAAGGTTTTGGCGCTGGCTATTGGCAGAGCATTGCAGCCCGCCCTCTCGGTCTCCGATCTCTATTTTTTAAGCATGTAATATCGCTCCCTCCCTTTTGCATATATATAAAGGAAGCAAAAAGGGAGGGAAAAGAAAAATGAGAGGATTTCGGGTAAAGAATTTTGCAAAGCTATTTCGCAAGACCGCCCTGCCAACACTCGGGGTTGGTCTTTGCGTTGTTATAACATTAGGGGCAATGGAGTGTTTTGGGGGATTTTTTGAAAATTTAACACTGATTTCAGCAGCTGCCGCTATGCCTCAGGGTGGGTTTTCGGTGGTGATGCAGGAAATGCAAAAAACAACTTCTTCTCAGCAGACAGAAAGTGTGATTTTGAATAAGACAGAGGAAAAAGCGGAGGTGGAGACTCAAAGCAGCGCGTCTTCAGCGCCCATAACTTCTACCATCACACCGCCGAAAGGTGCCGGTAAGATTTCGGAGTATGCCATTAATCCTTCGAAAACTTCCTCCAAAATAGTATGGCTGGAGGATGCCGCATTTTCTAATACCAGCAATGTTTCCAACAACGAGATACTTAAAATATTAAAACAAAGCCCTACCATTAAGCTTGAAGAGGGAAAACCGCAGGTGCTTATCTTTCATACACATTCAACCGAATCGTATGAAATGCAGGACTTGGGGTATTATGAAAAGGGAAGCTCGGCGAGAACGACCGACGAGCGATACAATATGATTCGAGTGGGGGATGAAATCGTAGCACAGCTTGAGGCGGCGGGAATCGGCGTAATCCATGACCGCGCGCTGTATGATTATCCTTCTTATAACGGAGCCTACAATCGCAGTGCAGACGCTGTGAAAAAATATCTTAAAAAATACCCGTCCATAACGGTCGTGCTGGATATTCATCGCGATGCGATTGAGCAGTCAGACGGAACGAGAGTTAAACCCACCGCCGTTATTAACGGAAAAAAGGCTGCGCAGGTCATGATAATCGCGGGTGTAGACGATGGAACGATGGATTTCCCAAAATGGCGGGAAAATATGAAGTTTGCCTCGGCACTGCAGCGGCAGATGGAGCAAAGCTACAGCGGGCTTACCCGTGCTGCAATGGTCTGTCACAGAAGATATAATATGTATCTTACCACAAATTCGCTGCTCATCGAGGTGGGCGGTCATGCCAACGCTCTTGATGAGGCAATCTATTCGGGTGAAATGATAGGAAAATCTCTTGTCAATGTTTTAAAGGAGTACGGAACGGATTGAAAGTAAAAAGGATTTCAAAAAGCGCAATCAAATATTTTTTTGCTGCCGCAATTTTAACAGCACTCGTTATCATGTTTGCGGCAGCATTTGTAACAGTCGAGAAAAACACCAGTGCTATCGGTCTTACCGAGGTATCAACCATGCTTGAGGTGGATATAAGCGGCAGCAGCGCTACTGTCACTGTAAATGACCGCTCGCTTAAGCTGTCACTTTCCCGCATTTATCAAATGATGAGCAGCCGCGCTGTTTATGCGGGGCTGAGTGTTTGGTTGCTGCTTTGAGAAAAAAGTCGAAATTGAATTAAAAATAAAAAAAGCTGTTGCAATTTTTAAAAATCGTCCGTATAATAAAAGATATGAAATTTTAAAAAGAAAAAGGGTAGCGGGCGATGAAAAAAATAGGGTTTGATAACGAAAAATATCTCAAAATGCAATCCGAGAACATTCGGGAAAGGATCGCAAAATTTGATAATAAGCTTTATCTTGAGTTTGGCGGAAAATTATTCGATGATTTTCACGCCTCTCGTGTGCTGCCCGGTTTTGCCCCCGATAGCAAGATCAGAATGCTCATGGAGCTCTCTGATCAAGCCGAGATCGTTATCGTTATCAGTGCCGGGGATATTGAGAAAAGTAAAATTCGCGGGGACCTTGGTATCACCTATGATCTCGATGTTCTTCGCCTTATAGATGCCTTCCGCGAGATTGGTCTTTATGTCGGCAGCGTTGTTATTACGCAGTATGCCGGTCAATCGGTTGTCGATAGCTTTAAGAAAAAGCTGGAAAGGCTGCATATTAAGGTCTATATTCATTATTCTATTGCAGGGTATCCCAGCAATATCCCGCTTATTGTCAGTGACGAGGGGTATGGTAAAAATGATTATATTGAAACGGAGCGTCCGCTGGTGGTGATTACTGCACCCGGTCCCGGCAGCGGCAAAATGGCAACCTGTCTTTCACAGCTGTATCATGATTACAAACGCGGTATTAAATCGGGTTATGCCAAGTTTGAGACCTTTCCGATTTGGAACCTTGCTTTAAAGCATCCCGTAAACTTGGCTTACGAGGCTGCTACCGCTGATTTAAATGATGTCAATATGATTGACCCGTTTCATTTGGAGGCCTACGGAGAAACCGCCGTTAACTATAACAGAGATGTTGAGATATTTCCTGTTCTCAATGCTATTTTTGAAAAAATTGCAGGCCAAAGCCCCTATAAATCTCCTACCGATATGGGCGTCAATATGGCAGGTAACTGCATTATCGATGATGACATCGTTTGCAAGGCTTCGCGCGATGAGATAGTCCGCAGATATTATGCCACCCTTTGTGACCATAGGCTTGGCAGAGTCAGTATAGACACGGTTTATAAGATAGAGCTTCTGATGAATCAGGCAGGTGTTTCAACCGATGATAGAAAGGTGGTTGCTGCCGCTCTTAAAAGAGCGGAGGAAACCGAAGGGCCTGCTGCTGCTATCGAGCTTCCTGATGGGACTATCGTTACAGGCAGAACCACCCCGCTTCTCGGTGCTGCGTCCGCAGCTATTCTAAATGCCCTAAAGGTGCTTGGTTCAATCCATGATGATATTGATTTAATTTCAAGAATTATTATAGAGCCGATTCAAAGCCTTAAAACAGGGCTTTTGGGAAATCACAATCCTCGCCTGCATCTTGATGAAGTGCTTATCGCTCTTGCCATAAGCGCCGCTACAAATCCCACCGCAGAGCATGCCTTAAAGCAAGCGGAAAAGCTTGCAGGCTGTGAGGTCCATTCCACCGTTATTCTTTCTGAAGTGGATAGAAATGTATTTCGTAAGCTGCGCATGAATTTAACCAGCGAGCCGCAGTATCAAACAAAAAAATTGTTTCATAAATAAGCAAAACCCGCCCTCAGAAATGAGGGGGGGTTTTGCTTAAAGATACAAATAGTACAAAAAAATAAAATAATTATTGTATATATATA
>JAZQMT010000138.1:0-14319 GCA_045543635.1 Oscillospiraceae bacterium
GCTTGGCCTCCGACTTATGAATTATATCAATTTTTTGAGCATTTTCCTGCATTTTATGAAAATTCCTTGTCTCCTGTGATTTCAAGATTATATCAATATATAAATGAACTTCAGGGGAGCGATGTGCTTGGTAATATTTTAAAAAATCTTTTTGATACAATAGAAAAACAGACTTTGGATTTTTCGGCATTTGTATCTGCAAAGGTTGCGGCATGGGCCGCAGGTGCAGCACTCTATATACCCGAAATGTTTATTACGGTAACTGTTACGGTAGTAGCATCTTTTTTTATTTGTGTCGATTATGATAAGATTATCGCCTTCATTCTTGCACAGGTATCCCCAAAAAACAGAAATAAATTAATAAAGTTTAAAAGAATGTTTTGCGATTCGATTTGGAAACTTTGCGGTTGTTATTTGTTTATTTTTTTAATAACATTTTCAGAACTTTTTTTAGGATTATATCTGCTTGGGATTAAGTGGCCTGCTGCGGTTGCACTTATTATTTCTTTAACAGATATTTTACCGCTTCTCGGAACAGGAACAGTACTGATTCCATGGTCTGTTATTGCATTAATTAACAAAAATCCTCCTCTTGCTCTTGGGCTTTTTGTATTGTATTTAATCATAACTGTTGTCAGAAATATTATTGAGCCCAAAATTATCGGAAAGAAAATGGGGCTGCACCCGCTTATTACACTTGCTGCAATGTATATGGGATTAAAATTCGGCGGAGCATTTATGGCAATGCTGTTGCCGCTCATTTTAATGATGTTGAAACTTTTAAATGATAATCAGATTATATGCCTGTACCGTAAATCTCGTTTTTCACAATAACAAAATATTTTGTTTTTACATAAAATGTATTGAGCCGAAATGAAAAATATATTTTGTGCTGTTTAAAAGAAGCAGTGTTGGCAAAAATAGTTTTGACAGACAAAGTTTGTGAAACAGGAAAAACCAAAAGTAACGGAGTGTGAAGAACTTGACTGTAAAAAGAGGAGAAATTTATTATGCGGATTTAAGTCCTGTTGTTGGCTCGGAACAGGGCGGAATAAGACCGGTACTTATCGTTCAAAATGATGTCGGAAATCGATTTAGTCCAACTGTAATTGCAGCTGCGATTACAAGCCAACGCGAAAAGGCAAAATTACCAACGCATATTGAGATTGCATCCGTTGGGTGTGGGCTTGCAAAAGATTCCGTTGTATTATTGGAACAGATAAGAACCATTGATAAAAAACGCCTAAAAGAACGAATGGGAATGCTTGATAATGGTTCGATGTATCGTGTGGATAATGCATTATCCGTAAGTTTCGGGCTTTCTGCTTCGCGCCCTACATAATATTGTAGGGAGATAATAGGTGTTTTTAAAATAAATGTGGGGTGCGGCAAAAGCCGCACCTTTTTTATTGAAAAAGAATAAAGGACATGCTATAATATTGGAAAAAGGTTTTTTGGAGGTTTCGATGGACTGGCTGGAAATCAAGATTTTTACAACTACTGAGGGAATTGAACATGTCGGTGGAATGCTTTTAATGCTTGGAATAAATGGGTATTCTGTTGAGGATAAAAAAGACTATGAGGATTTTTTAGAGCAAACCGAGATTCATTGGGATTATGTTGATGAATCTTTGAACAGATTGAAAACAGTTGAAACTGCTATCACTTTTTATTTGCCTGATAATGCAGATGGCAGAGAACAGCTTGTTTTTGTCAAATCCGAGCTGGAGCGTATTGGCCAATTGGATAATGAAAATAGATTGGGAAGATTAGAAACAGAAGTTTCCGGCTTAAAACAAGAAGACTGGGAAAATGGATGGAAAAAATATTTCAAACCATTTACGGTTGGAAAAAAACTTATTATTATTCCTTCGTGGGAAAAAGTTCCGCAAGGAAATGTACGGAAAGTTTTAAATATTGATCCCGGAATGAGCTTTGGAACCGGCCAACACCACACAACAAAGCTTTGTATTGAGGCTTTGGAAAACTGTGTGAAAGAGGATTGCAGTGTGTTAGATCTTGGCAGTGGAAGCGGCATATTATCTATCGCATCGCTTTTGCTTGGTGCTAAAACTGCAACGGCAGTTGATATTGACCCCCTTGCAGTTGACGTTTCCAGAGAAAATGCTGCTTTAAACGGTTTTTATGATGAGAGATATATCGCTTATCAAGGGAATATTCTCTCCGATGATGGTGTAAAAGATAAAATTAAGGGAAAATATGATATTGTGGTTGCCAATATTGTTGCGGATGTTCTAATAGCATTTGCACCTGTATTTAAGGATTATATGAACGACAATACCCGACTTATCTGTTCCGGAATTATTTCTCATAGGTTATGCGATGTTAAGAATGCACTTGAACAAAATGGATATGAAGTCATATCTGAAACAGAGAGTTCTGAATGGTTTGCTGTTGTGGCAATGATAAAAAGGGGATAACGATGAGTTTTGAAAATGAAATAAATAGAACAAATATGGAAAAAAAGAAGCATAAAAAAATTTTAATAGTCGGATATGCTGTTGTGGCAGTTCTGTGTTTGCTTGTTATGTTTCTTTTGGGCGCATTTGAAAAAAATGATAAAGAGGATATATCATCGGCTTCTGCGACACCAGTTTCAAGTTGGGTTTCTGTTTCATCGGAAACCTCTGATATAAGCTCGGTTTCTGTTTCATCTGAAAACTATGATGTCAGCAGCATTGAGGAGAGTTCTTCTGAAAAAGTCTCAAGTAGCAGTAGAATTCCATCTGCAACTATTTCCTCACAAGTCTCCTCTAAACAAGAGCAAGAAGCATATATTCCAAATGGTGATTGGCGTCTTGTGATTGCGAATAAGAAGTATCCTCTTCCTAAAAGTTATGTTGTTAATACAGTGTATCTTGCGGGGGGATATAGGATTGACAGCCGTGTTGCAGATGCCTATAAGTCGATGATTTTGGCTGCTAAAAACGATGGAATCGTTTTAAATTTGATTTCAGGTTTCCGGACATATGCTGGGCAGACCAGCTTGTATAATAATAAAGTAAATCAGTATATTAACCAAGGATATTCAAAAGAAAAAGCAAATGAGTTTGCAGCACAATATGTTGCTCCGCCGGGAACAAGTGAACATTTGACCGGACTTGCTGTTGACCTTATTTCAACCGATTGGTACAGTAAAAATCAATACCTTACCGCAGACTTTGAGAAAACAAAGGAGTTTCAGTGGCTCTACGCCCACTGTGCCGAGTTTGGATTTATTTTACGTTATCCTAAGGACAAAGTTGATGTTACGGGATATTCTTATGAGCCATGGCATTATCGCTATGTGGGTGTTGAGGCTGCAAAAGAAATAATGAGTAAAAAAATATGTCTCGAAGAATATGTTGCGCAACTGTAAATTTAAAGGAGAAATAGCTCAGTTATGATTGAATTACAAGAACGTCCTCAGAGATGTTTGCTTGTCGGAATAGATTGTTCGGAGTATGACTGTGATGAGTCGCTGTCAGAGCTTGCAATGCTTTGTGAAACGGCGGGAGGAGAGGTTATTGGAAGTACGGCTCAAAAAAGAGAAACCCCCGATAAAGTAACCTGTATTGGAAGCGGTAAGCTAACTGAAATCGCACTTTTTTGTGATGCGAATGAGATCGACCTTGTTATTTTCGATGTTGAGCTTTCTGCTGTTCAAATGAGAAATATTGAGCAGGTAGTTTCTTGTGCGATAATTGATCGTACCATGCTTATTCTTGATATTTTTGCAGCAAGAGCAAAAACTGCTGATGGTAAATTACAGGTCGAGCTTGCACAGCTCAAATACCGTCTACCCCATCTTCTTGGAAAAGGAACTGCAATGTCTCGTCTTGGCGGAGGAATTGGAACAAGAGGACCCGGTGAATCCAAACTCGAGAGCGATAGGCGGCACATTCATCGTAGGATAGATGCATTGGAAGCAGAGCTTAAAACTCTTGAGAAACGCCGAGACCATATGCGTGCGGCTCGAAAAGAAAGCGATTTAAAAACAGTTGCTCTTGTGGGCTATACCAATGTCGGAAAATCTACGCTTCTTAATAAATTAACAGGTTCAGATGTTCTTTCGAAGGATATGTTGTTTGCTACTCTTGACCCTACCACACGCAGCCTCACTCTTTCAAATGGTCAAACCGTTCTTTTAACGGATACTGTTGGCTTTATAAGTAGATTGCCGCACCAGCTTGTTTCTGCTTTTAAATCAACACTCGAGCAAGCAGTGTATGCGGATTTAATATTAAATGTTTGCGATATTAGCTCGGATAGTAGAGAACAACAGCTTGCAGTTACAAGAAAACTGCTTTCTGAGTTGGGATGCGATGATGGTAAAATCGTCACAGTTTATAATAAGTGTGATAAACTTGCCGGAGCTATGGCGGTAGATCCCGACCCAAAGAAACTTCTTGTTTCAGCACATTCGGGTTTTGGTCTTGACCGTTTGCTTGAAAGAATTGAACAAGAACTTTGCAGTACTGCTCGATTGAAATTGCAAATTCCTTATGATAAAATGCATATTATCGGTAAGATCGGTCAGCGTGGAGTGATTGTATCACAGGAATATACACAGCATGCAGTTTGTATTGATGCTTATGTGGATAAAAAAGATTTACATCTTGTGTGTGATTATGTAATTTAAAAAAATGAATTTTTTTACAAAAAAATGTTCATTTTTGAAAAAATGTGATATAATGGTTTTTGGCAGAAATGCCGATTTGATATTTTAGCCAGCAAAGAGGACTATAATCATGAAAAAACATTATGATGTTTTGGTGATCGGAACAGGAATAGCGGGTATGTACGGAGCGCTTCATCTCTCGCCTGAGCTTAGCGTTTTGTCGGTTTGCAAGAGAGAGGCACTTTTGAGTAACAGTGATCTTGCGCAGGGCGGTATCGCAGCTGTTACAACAGCAGAGGATAACTTTGAGTCTCACATTAAAGATACCATGATAGCCGGCGGATACACCAATAATCCTGCCTCGGTCGAGGAGCTTATTAAAGAAGGTCCCAAGGATGTCATGAATCTTGCACGTTTGGGTGTGGATTTTGATAAAAATGAGGACGGAAGCTATAACATGACCCTTGAGGGTGGGCATTCCATGCCCCGTATTCTTCATCGTAAGGATTCAACGGGTAATGCAATTGTTACGGCGCTATATAAAGTAGTCAGTAAACTTTCGAATATCACCATTGCCGAAAATACACAGGTAATTCGTCTTGTAAAAGAACAGAATGTGTTTTTTGCAACTTTGCTTTGTGCCGATAAGCAGACTGTGGTTTCGGCAGATTATGTCATTATGGCTACGGGCGGCATAGGCCGTGTTTATGAATATACTACCAATTCCAAAATTGCTACAGGCGATGGAATTGTGCTTGCACATAAAATGGGTGCAAAAATTGAAAATATGCATCTCATCCAGTTTCATCCGACAGCTTTTGCTCATGAGGATAGGGAACGTTTACTTATTTCTGAATCGGTTCGCGGCGAGGGTGCCTACCTTCTTAACTGTAATTTGGAACGATTTATGCATAATTATGACGAGCGAAAAGAGCTGGCACCGAGAGATGTGGTTTCCCAGTGCATCATGAAAGAAGAAAAGAGAACAGGCAGTAATAAGTTCTATCTTAATATTGCGCATAAAGATCCCGAGTTTGTTAAAACGCGTTTCCCAATGCTTTATGAAAAGCTAATGGAAGAAGGGTTTGATATGACTCGTGATAATATTCCTGTTTATCCTTGTCAGCACTATTTAATGGGCGGTATTGGTGTTGACTTAAATGCACAAACCACAATTGAAGATATGTATGCGGCAGGTGAGTGTATTCACAGCGGCGTACACGGAAATAATCGACTTGCGAGCAATTCGCTGCTGGAAGCGGTTGTTTTCAGTAGAATGGCAGCACAGGAAATAAACAGAAAAATTTTAAATAATGGTAGAAAGCCAGAAGTAAAACAGCCTGAGGGAATGCTTTATCCTCAAGGAAAAACGCAGTTGCCGCATGGCTATCGTACAAAGATAAGGCACCTATTGCAGCAAGGATTTTATGTTGTTCCTGATGTTGAACAAGCAAAAAGGTCTGTTGTCAAAGTAAAAGAAATACAAGATGTTTTGAATAATAGTGATTTTGTACTTACCGGTGATCTTGTTGACGCAAGAAATACGGCAGTAATCGCAGAATTGATTTTAAATGATGTCATTCGTGCTAATTCATAAGAAGGGGTTTAAAAATGAAATTACCGCAGTTTTATATTGATGATGTTATAAAAAAAGCAATTACCGAGGATATTAATTATCTTGATGTTACAACCGATTATCTTATAGACGAAAGTGCACAAACCACTGCATATTTTATCTCAAAGGATACCGGTGTGCTATGTGGAATAGATGTTGCGATGCGCGTCTTTGCGCTTTTGGATGAAAATATTTCGTTTGACATTCATAAATGCGATGGTGAAACGGTTAATAAGGGTGATATTATTGCAACCATGAAAGGCAGTACGGTTGCGCTTTTAAAAGGTGAAAGAACCGCGTTAAATCTTATGCAGCATCTTTCGGGAATTGCAACAGCAACCAATCGTTGTGTGAAACTTATTGAAGGGACGAATGCTACTGTTGCTGAAACAAGGAAAACACTTCCCGGTCTTCGTGCGCTTCAAAAATATGCAGTTACTGTCGGCGGCGGAAAAAATCACCGATATAATTTAAGCGATGCTGCTATGCTGAAAGATAATCATATTGACGCATGTGGCGGTATAGAAAAAGCTGTTGAGAGGCTTCGTAGTAAAACGGGACATATGCTTAAAATTGAGGTTGAGGTTCGTGATTTTAATGAGCTGGAGCAGGCACTCAAAGCCGGGGCAGATGTTATTATGCTTGATAATATGAGTTGCGAACAGATGACACAAGCAGTTAAAATTATTTCAGGCAGAGCTAAAATCGAAGCTTCGGGGAATATCACTTTGGAAAATATTTGCGATGTTGCTAAAACAGGTGTTGATGTAATCAGTCTTGGAGCACTAACTCATTCGGTTAAAGCATTCGATATTTCGATGAAAATTAAATAACTGTTTATTTAGAAAAAAATCTCGCACATAAAAATGTGCGAGAGTTTTTTAATAACCTTTTTTCTTTAAAATTCGAATGTCGTTTCCTATAAATCGCAAATGCTCGTAACATCCCAGCAGTCGGGAGGCGATGCGTTCGGAATAACGCTGTTGTAATTCCGAGGGAGAGAGATTTGCGGTAATTATTGTGGGTAAATCTGAAAGCAGACGGGTGTTTATGATATTATATAGTGCTGAAATCGTGAAAGAGGTCGTAAATTCGGCTCCTAAATCATCTATAACCAAAAGGTCACATTCCACGATGTTTTGCATGCTTTCGGCAGGTGCTTCCTGATTAAAACGTTCTTTTTCGAGAGAGGTGAAAAGGTCAGGTGCAGACATGTATATAACATCAAACCCATTTTCCAAAACTTTTTTTGCGATAGCAAGAGAAATATGTGTTTTTCCGATTCCTGTTCCTCCGAAAAGCAATAAATTGGGGGAGGATAGGGAAAAGTCCTCAGCATATTGTCTGCAATTTTCGAAAATTTTACGAATGATTTCTCGACAGGGAACTCCGTTTAGGCTTTCCGGATAATAGCGAATATCAAATGTTTCAAAAGAAGCAGATTCAGTGTTTCCTAATTTAGTTGTTTGACTTTTTGAAAATTCGGAAATGACGGTGTTTAAACAGCTGCAAGGCATTGCGTTAACGTATCCTGTGTCATTGCATTTATTGCAATAATAGGGAATAGAGAGAAAATTACTTCCCAGACCAAGGTTTTCGAGAATACGCTTTTTTTCATCAATTAAAGCATCATTTCTCATACGCAGTTTTTGCAGCGTTTCCTTGAAATCACCTTTTTTATTAAGAACTTCGCGAGAAATAAAACTGCCCGATAAAGAGAGTTCATTATCTATTTCGATAAGTTGTGGAGCACGAGAATAAGCAATTTGTTTATTCTTTTCAAATTGTTCTAAAGCATTTCTTCGCCGTTTTTCTATTACCGCATTGGCTTTTCGCAGAATATCAATGGAATATTTCATTCTTTTTTTCCTCTCGGATTTTTCTTTTTGCTTAGGTCTGGAACAATGTAATTTGAAATATCATCAAATTCTTTGGCATTAAAAGTGGAAGAGGTACTTTCGGCTTGATGGCGAGCCATTTCATTTTCTTCTATCTGTTTTGGAGTAGTAAATCCTTTTTCACTCCAATTTAAAAGCACCTTATTTATGTAAGGGAAAGATAATTTTCCGGTGTTATCCATGCATTTTTCATAGGCAATTTTTATCATTTCAACCGAAAAGGCTAATTCGCCCAGCCAAACGCAAATGTACTCTTTTTGTTTTGTGGTAAGATTATGATCCCATATTCCAAAAGCAGATTTAATAAGTGTCTCATTGTTCTTTTCGGTAACGAGTGAGGTAATATGCGCTTCAACCTTTTGGTGATTATCAATTCCTTTATCTATCCATGAATAAGCAGTTTTTTCAATAAAGCGCAAATTTGCTTTGTCTATTGAGATGCAATACTCGATAATCATTACAATTACATCTGCAGGAATGCTTGCATAATCAAACATGGAAACCAAAACAGAGGTTTCAGTTTGTGTTAAAAATCTTCCAAACATGCGTTCTGTTTCAGAAACGATCCATTTTAGTTCATCGGAGGAATTAATTCTTTGGGAAACTTCAAAGCTTGTAAGGTGAATGGATTCTCGGGTTTTGATGCTGACGTTTTGGGAAACAGGTGTGGAAGGCGTTTTATTTTCCTTTTTGATAGCTTCTTTTATATGGGCAACGGCTGCATCTTTTATTTCATTTTGTGTGGTTTTGGCTTCGATTTGAGGTTGTTCAGCGGGAATTATTTGATTATTATCTGCTTTTATAATTTTACACTGTTGCCAAAAAAGAAGTGCATCCTCAAGGTTTTTTTCTGAAACACCGCTTTGCTCGGATAATTCGGCTGCAGAAAGATTGGTGCCTGCGTTTGCAAGCAGAACAAGCAAAACTTTGATGTAATCCTCTTTAGCAAGTTTCATATGCTTGTCCACAACAGCACGGGGAACGGCAAAAATATCATTCCACATTCCAAGATTGATCGTATAACCCATTCTATCATTTCCTTGATTTTATTTTGCGGGGAAGGAGAGAGTGTTTATTCTAAAATACAATTTAAATTATATCACAAAAAATATATTTCGTGTAGAGGTAAATTTTTTATTTTTTATTTTTTGTTGTTTTACCTAAGAGATTTGATTTTGAAATTTGTGTCTGAAAACTAAATATTATACTGTAAACTGTGGTTTACATAATTTAGTTTACATAATTATTGTTAGGTTTACATAATTATTGTGTTCAAAATTCTGTTAGAATGACGAAATTATAGAAATTGCGTATCTTTGCTTGAAACTCAAACAAAAAAGTATTATCATTAAATATATTCTAAATTATATGTGTTGTTGTATTATTTACATAATAAATTCTTTTCATATATGCATCAATTGGTTCATATAATGGTACAAAGTTTGGGCAAAGGATGTATGTATATGAAAAGAATTATAGGGACAAGCGCTTTCAAAAACGGTTTTTTAAAAAAAGACCGTTTTTTCCTTTCTCTGTTGGTATTGCTTGGGATAGGGATACTTATCGGTGCGGTTACCGCCGGAACAAATTCTGCCGATTCCGAGTCTGTTTTAAGTAGGATATGGAGTAGTTATATGGAAAAGCGGCTTGAGCAAAGCATTGCAGCTTGCTTTTTTGGAAGTTTCTTTTCTGCTTTTGTTTTGCTTGCTCTCTCATATATTCTCGGTATGTGTGCAATTGGAGAGCCGTTTCTTTATACTATTCCGATTATTGATGGAATTGGAAAAGGCATAATTTTTGGCTTTGTTTATGTAAAGTATGGTTTTTTAGGTTTGTTAAAATCTCTTTTACTAATTGCTCCGCAGAATGTGTTGTTTTGTCTTATTCTGATTTTTTCTTTAAAGCGTTCTGTAAGCATGTCAAGGCAAACTTACAACACGGTTCGGGGAATACAACAAACTGAAGTTTTTTTGAGTTTTAAAAAATATAATCAGTATTTTATTATTCTTTTGATCGGTATGATCATTTGCAGTATAATAGATGCGTTAATGTCGCGCTTAAGTGGTTTTATTATTGGATAAAATAAAAGAAAGGATGTGACATCGAATGTTTGAACTACTGAATAGATACAAATCCTATTTATCAGAGCAGCTTGGCGTCTCAAAAAGCACCTATGACGCATATGTTCGCGATGTTACAACCTTTTTAAGTTATATTGATATTTCGGTTTCTCATAATATTGAAGCAGTTTCTCCTGAGGATATAGAGGGATTTCGAAAAGCACTTGAAAATAGTGGAAAAACAGTTTCTACTGTTAATCGCTGCTTAGCTTCTGTGAAAAATTTTTATCGTTTTTTAAAGCTTTCGGGCATTGATGCTTTGGATCCAACCGAGGATATTCATGCCGTTAAAACAAATCGAAAGTTTCCGACTATTCTTTCCGGAAAAGAAGTGGACAGGCTTTTAAAAAGCCCTGATATTCATACTCCCAAAGGTTGTAGAGACAAAGCTATGTTGGAACTGTTATATGCAACCGGGATGCGCGTTTCTGAGCTTATTGATCTTGAGCTTGATGATATTCAGCTTAAAGGCGGCGTGGTTTGTTGCCGCGGCGGTAATGTTATTCGAACAATTCCGATATATGCTACAGCTAAAAATGCTGTTCAGGACTATTTACTGCGTGTTTATCCGTATTATTCACGCAATGATAATAACGCGTTGTTTATTAACATGAACGGTAGCCGCCTGACAAGACAGGGATTTTGGAAAATTGTTAAGCATTATGTTGATGAGCTGGGATTAAGTGCAGATATTACCCCGCATACGCTGCGCCATTCTTTTGCGGCACATCTTATCGAAAATGGGGCAAGCGTTGAAGATGTAAAAGAAATGTTAGGGCATGCGGATATTTCATCAACTCAAATTTATGCACAAATTGTAAACAATCGCTTTAAAGATACATATAACCGTTGCCATCCGCGTGCAAAAAGTGTATAATAGAAAATATCATGGCATAGGGAGGAAAAAAATTGGGAAATTTATTTGGAATGTTTGATCCGACCAAGGAAGGTCCGGGTGTTTCAAAAGGCGGGAAACAAAAAAGAAGGTTTTTTCTGTTCTTTGATATTTATTTTAGGAAATTTACTAAAATTGTCCTGCTTAATATAATTTATGTTTTTGTGTGTATTCCTATTGTAACGATCGGTCCTGCAACAGCAGGTTTAACGTATTGCATGAGAAATTTTGCCAGAGAAGACCATGCCGATATATCTGATTTCTTTGATCAGTTTAAAAAGAATTTCTGGCAATCTCTTTTTGTGTGGCTTTTTTTCACAATCGGTTTTGCAGTTATTATTTTCGGAATAATTTTTTATGATGGATTGGCAAAACAAAATAATATACTGGGGTTTGTCGGATTAGTTTTTGCAATTGTAGCAGCTGTTTTGTTTTTGTTTATGTCCTATTATGTTTATATGATTATTGTAACTTTTCGTGTAAACTTTCGACAGCTTATAAAAAATGCTTTTATATTTGCGTTTGTTGGACTTGGTAGAAACATCATTACAACACTGATTGTTGGTATAATATACGGATGGCTTGCAATTAATATCGTTGTTCCCATTGTTTTTCCGTTATTTGATCCAAATGCGCCTGCATCACTCGATGCGGTTGCTTTCGCGTCAGTATTATATTTGTTCTTTATTCCCTCGCTTGCCTCATTTATCGTAAACTTCAATATTTATCCGTGTGTTAAAAAGTTTATGATTGATCCTACTTTGGCAAAACAAGTAAAATCTCATGAAAACGACGAAACTATATTTGAAGACGCTGAATAAAAGAGAAAAAGTCCCTCCGAATAGGAGGGACTTTTTATGAATTTATGCTACTCACCGCTATGCTTACTGCAAACATCAGGGAGGCTGTTTTTTGCATAGTAGCCGACTTCGGTGTTTTTGCATCCGGCCGATGCAATACCACCCGTTTGAACACAATAGGTGCATTTAATAACCTTATCAGAATCAATAAAATCCTTTGATGGGTAGTCACCCATAACCTTAGACATAATACTTTTCCAAAGCCTCGGAGTTGAAACATTAATTCCGGTCAGGGATTGCGGGGTATCGTAACCATACCAAAGTGCAGAAACATTATAGGGGGTCAAACCAACAAACCAAATATCTTTTTTATCGTTGGTGGTACCGGTTTTACCGCCTGTTGGCATGTGTAGTTTGGCTGCGCGACCAGTACCGTATTTTCCGGTGCAGACCCGCTGGAGCATTTTGTTCATAATAACAGCTGTTTCTTTGCTGATAACGCGCTCAGGTTCACTGTTATTTTCAAGGATAACATTTCCTTCAGAATCCTCAACTCGCAGATAGGTCACAGGTTGGTTATAATAGCCGCCGTTTGCAAATATCTGGTATGCTGATGCAAGCTCCAAAGGAGAGATGCCGTCGGTCAAACCGCCGAGACTCATCGGAGAAATGTTTATATCGGAAAGCACATTTGTTCCAACCTTGCGGGAAGAAACTAGAGATGTAATTCCAAGCTTGTTGGTTAAGAAATTGAAGCTCTCTCTCGGAGTCAGCTTTTGAGAAAGCTGAACGGGAATCGTGTTGACCGAACGTTGAAGCGCATATTCAACGGGCATATTCCCAAGATAACCGTTGTAGTAGTTGCTGATAACGGTATTTCCGGGAAGTGTGATCTTTTTATCGGTCATAATAGTGGACCAGTTTATAAGCCCTTTTTCAATCGCTAAGCCATAAATTGAAATTGGCTTCATGGTAGAACCGGGCTGGCGAAGTGCCGCAGTCGCACGGTTGAAAAGGAGGTCTCCCTTTTTCTCGCCAAGTCCTCCGACCAATGCTTGAACATGCCCGTCTAATCCAACGATCGCCATGGCGGATTGAGGTGAAACCGCTCCGTTAACAGTAGGGAAGGCCGCCTGAGTTTCAAACTGCTCCTCTAATGTGTCCTGCATTTCAATGTCCATGGGAGTGTATATTTTCACTCCGTGGTAATACACAACTTCTCTTGCGTAACTTTTGCTGTATCCCTTTTGTTCGACCAAATCATTAATAACATCACTGATTACCTGATCAACATAATAGCTTTGATAACTGTTTACTTCTGTCTTAAATTCTTCTTTTGCAAAAACCAGCTCTTCTTTAATGGCTTGATCATATTCCTCTTGTGTAATGTACTTTTGTTCCAGCATCATGCCAAGGATCATATCTCGACGTTCTTTGTTTTTATTTTCACTTCTGTAAGGACCGTATAATGTGGGTTGCTGTGTTATTGCAGCAAGAGAGGCACATTCTGCAAGCGTGAGCTCAGAAACATCCTTGTTAAAATATGCTTTGGATGCCGCCTGAACCCCGTTTAAATTCTGGTCAAGGGGAAGAACATTGAGATATGCTTCCAGTATCTCATCCTTAGAATATTTCTTTTCCAGATTAATTGCAATAAAGATTTCCTTGATTTTTCGATCAATTCGGTGCTGATTTGCGCCCGTGAGGTTTTTAACAAGCTGTTGCGTTATGGTCGAAGCACCAAACTCAGTATCGTAAAACTTGATAAACATGTTGGCAAAGGCAAGGATTGTACGCCCCCAGTCAACGCCGTTATGGGTATCGAATCGTTTGTCCTCGACGGCAACGATAGCATCTTTCATATCTTGTGGAATCTTATCATAATCGACCCAGATTCTGTTTTCTCCTGCCCATATACGCTCAGTCTCAACATATTCACCGTTTTCGTCCAAAGCGTATACAATAGAAGTATAGTTAAGAGCTTCTTTGTCAATATCAAGATCAGCCTCAGTATCAACAAATTTTAGGATATATATGGTGAGTGATGCAGCAACAATACACGCCGTTAAAACAAAAATAAGAAACATTGTTAAGATTGATCTTCCTATTAGTTTTAGGGCCTTTTTTGTGCCGGAGCTCGTAGCAAGCTCTTTAATCTTTAATCCAACGTTTTTGGATTTGGATCTGCCTTCGTTAAACTTAAATTGTTTATTCATTGATAATCTCCTTGGAATTCCACCTGGAATTTTTAGATTATAATTTCTGTTTTATTATACCACAGAAAATCTCATTTGTTAAGTCTTTTTTTAAATCTTAAAAAATATAGGCGGAAAATGGTATAAAATTATCATTTTTGATGCAAAATAATAA
>JAZQMT010000139.1:0-5827 GCA_045543635.1 Oscillospiraceae bacterium
TTCAAGCACATTAAAAAGTCCGTTTTAAACGGCAGTTTTTTGTTGTTATTTAATCAACCAAATTGATTGAGGTAAGCGAGGTTTTTTTGTAATAAATAATGGTTATAAGGCTGCAAAGTATCCAACCGGCAGGGTAACCTAATGCAATGGGAATAAAAGTATTAGAAATGTAATTTGCCATTATAAACAGGTAAAGCTGGCGGAATAGAACAAAGGAAATAATCATAATAAACATGGGAACACGGCTTTTACCTGCACCGCGAAGTGCTCCTGAAAGAACCTGATTTATACAACCGAATATATGGAACGGAGCGATTATCCTTAAAAACAGCGTTCCGTATTCCACTACCTCTGATTTGCTGTTAAAGAAAGCGGTAATGTTTGAAGAGAATAGCAGAACGGGAATAAGAAGAACTGCGGTTGCCCCAATTGAAATTCCCAACGCGCTTCGAATTCCGCTTTGGGCTCTGTCAACCTTACCTGTTCCGAGATTTTGGCCGACAAAGGTTGTGGCAGAAAGGGCTATAGACTGCATGGGCAGAAACATAAGTTGATCCACCTTGTGAAATGCTGTCCAGCCTGACATGCAATCTGCTCCGAAGTGATTGACATAAGACTGTACAAAAACATTGGAAAAAGAGGTAACTGCCATTTGCAGCGCGGCAGGCATGCCGACGCCTATAATCTTTTTCAGCATATCCCAATGTATTTTCAGTTTACCGGGATAGAAGCGGACGCAGTTATCGCTTTTGATTAGTGTTATTATAACCAAAACTGCTGAAATACCCTGTGCAATTACAGTAGCATATGCAACACCCTCTACCCCCATTTTGAATACTAATACAAAAACGAGGTCCAGCACTGTGTTGACAAGAGCAGAAACTACAAGGAAAACAAACGGTCTTTGTGAATCACCAACGGCACGCAGAATGGCTGCACCGACATTATACACCATAAGCCCGAAAATACCCGCAAAATAAATGGTGAGATACTTGGAAGCTTCGGGGAAAACCTCTGCGGGAACTTTCATGAGATTTAGCATAAACGGCACCAGAAAGATACCAAGAAAGGTAAATAAAACACCCAAAACAATAGTCATTACAAGGGTGGTGTGAACGGTGTCCTGCACCTTGTCATAGCGACGCGCACCGTAATTTTGCGAAATAACAACACCCGCACCGTTTGCAAGACCGGTAAAAAAACCGATAAGCATATTGATAATGGGCCCTACTGTGCCAACAGCTGAAAACGCCTCGTTGCTGACATAGTTTCCTACTACCCATGTATCAACGGTATTATAAAGCTGTTGAAAAATATTTCCCGCAAGAAGCGGCAGCGCAAAATAAATAAGGTGACGTACAATACTGCCTTCTGTCATATCAACATCACGCTTTTTTAAGGCAATTGCTCCTTTCACCTTTTTTCACTTCCTTTCCTCAATCGGTTACCATAATACCACCGAAAGGTCTTACATTTAATGTCTTACAGGCGCCTTTTCCAAACACATTATCCATCACTTGGCGATAGGAATTGAGCTGCTTTATTGGTACAAATGCCTGAATTGTACCGCCAAATCCGCCTCCATGAACGCGGTAAGCGCCATTGTGGTCAAGCAGTCCGTCGCTTAAACAGAGTGCTAGCGATAAGCCTTGCTCGGTAATGTTTTGAGATGAAAAAACATTCTGGAGATACATAAATGAAGATCTGCCTGAGCGGCGAACCTGTTTTAAAAACTCTTTAAAATTTCCGTTTTTAAGAGCAGCTGCTTGCAGCTCTACCCGCTTATTTTCATCAACATAATGCAGCGCGCGGAGCAACGCTCTGTCACCGAGTTTTTGGCGCAGTTCTTTAGCGTTTTGGGAAATATCCTCTCGGCTCACGCCGCGCAAAAATTCTTTTTTAAAAAATGCGGCAACACTTTTCATTTCGTTTGGTATAGCAGCATATTCGTGGGTTAAATCGGCGTGATTTCCGCCGGTGTCTACCATACAAAGAGCATATCCGCTTTTTTCAAAATTAAAATCAATTTTTTCTATTTCGGGCTTTTCAGAGTCAGAAAAATCAATGGTTATAATCCCGCCGACCGAACATGCGATTTGGTCCAAAAGACCGCAAGGCTTTTTAAAAAAGTTGTTTTCGGCATACTGTGCTATTTGAGCAATTGTTATCGAATCTATTTGACCACGGTTGTAAAGGCAATTCTGAATGGTACAGATAAGCACCTCAAAAGCGGCTGAGCTGGAAATTCCCGAGCCTTTGAGAACATTGGAATGTGTATAGGCAACAAAGCCGCCGTAGTTATATCCACGCCTGCAAAGCCCATCGCAAATGCCTTTGAGCAGGGCTTTAGAGGTGTGTTTTTCGTTTTCTTTAAAGGCTATGTCATCAATGGAAAGAATATCAGGCTCAAAGCCTTGGGAGTGCACCTGAAGTTTGCCAGCATCTTTCGCAACAATTGCAATAATATCAAGATCTATTGCGGCAGCAAGGGCTTTTCCGTGATTGTGGTCGGTGTGATTTCCTGAAATCTCGCTTCTGCCGGGGGCAGAAAAAATGCTGACCTCTGTATAATCCGGATAAAGCTTCTCAAAAGAGGAAATTGCCTCAAGATACCTGTTTTTCTGATAACAAACGGAGGATATACCGCCACCGTATAGCCTTGTGAAAACGGCATCCAGTTTGCCCTGTGATATTTGCTGTTTTAAGTTTAAAATATGGCTCATGGCTTATCCCCCCGGTTTCTTTTTTAGTATAGCCCATCGAATTTGCTTTGTCAACAAACTCAAGTTGTTAAGAAAGCTTTAATTTTATGGATTTTTGTTGCGAATTTTTGATATGGGTGCTATAATAAATAAAAATGGGGTGGTTTTATCAAACAGAAATATTTTAAATATTCTCTTTACTCTCCCATGGTGGAAAATGTGGGGCTTAATGTTTATAACAGTGGGCACCAACAGTGCAGTGGGGGTCATTCTTGGGGCCCTGCCGTTCGTAGTTTTTATCTGATTCATTTGGTTGTTTCGGGGAAAGGCTTTTTCACCGTCAGCGAAGAGACCTATAAGATCGAAACGGGAAGTGCTTTTATTATTCGTCCGCAGCAGTTGGTTTCTTATTGTGCTGATGAACAGGACCCTTGGGAATACTGCTGGGTTGGTTTTAACGGAGCGGATGCTTCACGTCTTGTTGATTTGACTGCCTTTGAAGAGGATAATCCTGTTATTTCCTTTTCACAGGAGGATGTACAAAGAATAAAGCGGGCGATGTTAAATGTATATTCGAATTTCGGCACAAGTTCCGAACTGGAAACCATGACCGTTTCTAAGCTGTTCGAAGTTTTTTCTCATATAATAAACGCAGCGCCAAAAAAGAACCCCGAATCCTCGTCTTCCCGCCTTTACATTAAAAACGCAATAAAATTTATTCAAAGAAATTTCTCAAACAATATTGATGTTTCGGATATTGCCAATCATGTGGGGTTGAGCCGCAGTCATTTATACCGTGTTTTTATGCGTCAGCTCTCACTTTCGCCCAATGAATACCTAACACAGTTTCGTATCAATCAGGCATGCACTTTAATTCGAACATCAGGGCTTTCTATCGGTGAAATCGCAAGCTCAGTAGGGTTTGATGATCAGCTCTATTTCTCGAGGGTGTTCAAAAAACTTAAAGGCGTTTCGCCTTCTCATTATACCAAGGAATTAATCTCCGCCGACAGTGCGGAAAATTGTGTGACCGAAGGTGAGTAAATGAAATTTTTAAATAAGTGTTTAAATGTTGTAAAAAAACATGACATCACCATTGTCCGCGTACTTATGTTGATGCTGTTTTCATTGATTTTGACAATTTGCACCGAATGGGTGGTGCGCGGGAATTTATCAGAGGCAATAAACTGGGTAGGCAGTTATCCCGCTCCCTTTTTCTTCACCTCAATTTTTTTCTATTTTATTATGTTTTTTCTTTTCACACTGATGCGACGAATAGATTTTTCTATTCTTAGCTTAGGTGTTATAGTTTTGGGGCTGTCAACTGCCTGTTATTTTAAAAGCTCTTATCGCAGTGAGCCGCTGTATCCGTGGGATTTAGGAATTGTTTCTGAAGCGGCGGATATTTCAAGTGAGATGCAGCTTAAGCCCACGACAGCGATGTTTGTTTCTTTTGGAGTTGTTTTTGCAGTATTTCTCCTTCTTTTGGTGCTGCATATCGTTTTATTTAAAAAACAAATTATTCCAAAAGCTCCTAAAACAAAAAAACGCAAAATTTATGTCGGTATTCAAATAGTTACAAGTCTTGCCGTTCTGGTGTGCTATCTCTTGTTCGTTTTAAATAACACAGCCATTATGAGCTTTTTCGGTATTGAGGAAAGCGCTTTTCGCCAGGCAGCAGCTTGCAAGCGAAACGGTTTTGTTCAATCCTTTGTTATGAACACTAAGTACATATTGCCTGAAAAGCCGGATGAGTACTCTGTCAAATCAGTAAGTAAGGCGGTTTCTGCAGTTAAAATTGATAATACATCCCAAGAAAAAATCAAGCCGAATATCATTTATCTGATGAGCGAGTCTTATGCCGATATTTCACTTTGTGAGAATGTCACCTATTATGATAATATTTTCGGAGCGACCGATTTCTTAAAACAGCATTATGTTTCGGGAACACTTTTAGGCGCTCAGTTCGGCGGCGGCACCTGTAACTCGGAATTTGAGGTTTTAACAGGATTTTCAATGGCAAATCTCCCGGCGGGGTGTACGCCTTATCAGCAGTATTTCAACACCAAAACAGTAAGCTATCCGCGCTTTTTAAAAGAGCTTGGATATAACACGGTTGCCATCCATTCCTACGGCAAGCAGTTCTGGAACAGGGATGTTGCTTACCCCAATATGGGCTTTGATAAATTTATAGCTGAGGAGGATTTTATAGATCCGCTTCGTCGCAGAGGGCTTATTAAAGATGATGAGCTGGTTAAAATGATAATTTCCGAGTATGAAGCCAATCTTTCTACCGGAAAACCGTTTTTTAATTTTTCGGTTTCCATGCAAAATCACGGTTCGTTTACCGACGGACAGTATCTTGAAGATTACCGTGCCCGTCTTTCCTGTGATGAGCTTACTGATGAGCAGGAGGGAATTCTTGTCACATATGCTACCGGAATTCGCGATGCAAATATTGCGCTTGATAAGCTGATTGCATATTTCTCTGAAATTGAAGAACCAACGATTATTTGCATGTTCGGGGATCATTTAGGCTCGCTCGGCGGTAGTGACGAGATATATATGAAAAGCGGGTATATGGGCGATCCTGAAGGCAGCGCCACCGATATGGCAAAGAAATACACAACCCCTTTCTTTATTTGGGATAATTTCACCACGCTTAATTTTACAGCTCCGCGCATGAGCTTTTATCAGCTTATTCCTTCTATTTGTGATTGGTATGATTTAGATAAACCTGCGTTTTTTGATTATCTTTTAAAGCAGCAGGGTTATTACCGCGGCACAGCACTCGGCCTTTATTTGGATACTGCAGGCAATGCAAGCTATGAACTTGATCAAAAGGCAGAAAGTTGGTTTGAAAATCATAAACTCTTGCAATATGATCTTATGTTTGGTAAAGGGTACAGCACCGATAAGCTATATTCGGCAAACGGAGAAAGCTCGGTGAAATAAAAATCCGCATATGCGGATTTTAAGTTAAGAAAAAAGAAGGCAGGCTTGCCGCTTACAAGCCTGCCTTCTTTTTGTACAAAGAAAACCACGCGATAGTCGCGTGGTTGAAAAGAGCTTAAGCGATGAATAAGACAAAAAAACTCCTAATGTGTTAAAATGAAAGTATAAGC
>JAZQMT010000140.1:0-7326 GCA_045543635.1 Oscillospiraceae bacterium
AGGCATTGCCCCGTTTTTTCTACCATAAGCCCTATCTCATCGGCAGAAAGCTCTCCGCCTCGCCCTTTTGCAACTGTTTGGCTTAAAACATATTTCATAACCGAGGGAGTAAGCCCCGCGGTGTAGGAATTTATTACAAAAAACAAGGGGTTATCACTCAACACACCCGCACACAGCTCTACCAAATCATAAATTTGATCCTCAAGCTGCCAAACCTCGCCCGAAGGGCCTCTGCCATAAGAAGGCGGGTCCATAATAACGGCATCATATCTCCTGCCGCGGCGGATTTCCCGCTCAACAAATTTTTTGCAATCATCCACGATCCAGCGAATCGGTTTATCGGCAAGGCCCGACAAAGCAGCATTCTCTCTCGCCCACGAAACCATTCCCTTAGATGCATCCACATGGCAAACCGAAGCTCCCGCATTGGCGCAGGCAAGGGTGGCTCCGCCTGTATATGCAAAAAGATTTAAAACCGAAATTTCACGCCCCGCGTTTCTTATAATATCATCGAAAAACTGCCAGTTAACTGCCTGCTCGGGAAAAACACCAGTATGCTTAAAGCCGGTCGGGCGCACAAGCAGCGTTAAGTCTCCAAAACGAACAGTCCAGCTCTCATTGGTTTTTTTATAAATTTCCCAATGTCCGCCGCCTTTATTGGAGCGGATATATCGGGCATCTGCCCTGTCCCATTCACTTCCCTTATCAGTTTTCCAAATAATTTGCGGGTCGGGTCTTATCAATGTAACGTCACCCCAACGCTCTAACCGTTCCCCACAGGAGGTATCGAGCAGGGTGTATTCTGAAAAAGCCTTACTGTATCTCATAGTTTCTCCTATTTTTTAAAACGAAATCTGGGCATCATTTTGACTGTTGGGTTTCATTCCCAAATGTTCATATCCCAGTGCAGTGACACAGCGCCCTCTCGGAGTTCTGCTTAAAAATCCTATCTGCATCAGATAAGGCTCATAAACATCCTCCAGAGTGACCGTTTCCTCACCGATAGCCGCTGCAAGTGTTTCTAACCCCACAGGACCGCCGTTATAGCCTTTTATTATGGCCTCAAGCATTCGTCTGTCAATGCTGTCAAGCCCCATGTGGTCAATCTCCAATCGCAAAAGCGCCTTATCGGCAATTTCCCTGGTGATATTGCCGTCCCCCATAACCTGTGCAAAATCACGCACCCTCTTTAAAAGGCGGTTGGCGATTCTGGGCGTGCCTCGCGAGCGGCGGGCAATCTCCAAAGCCCCCTCCTGCTCGCAGTCTATCTCCAAAAGGTTAGCCGAACGCCTGATGATCTGCGAAAGCTCCTCGGGGGTGTACATTTCAAGGCGCAAAAGAACGCCGAATCTATCGCGCAGCGGAGCTGAAAGCTGCCCCGCACGGGTGGTGGCACCGATAAGGGTAAACTTTTTCAGGTCAAGCCGAATGGAACGCGCTGAAGGACCTTTTCCGATAATAATATCCAGCGCATAGTCCTCCATGGCGGGATAAAGAATTTCCTCAACCGCTCTGGACAGCCTGTGAATTTCATCAATAAAGAGAATGTCTCCCTCGTCAAGCCCTGTTAAAAGGGCGGCAAGGTCCCCGGGTTTTTCAATGGCGGGGCCGCTGGTTATGCGGATATTTACATTCATTTCATTGGCAACAATGCCCGCAAGCGTTGTTTTACCCAGTCCCGGAGGACCGTAAAGCAGCACATGGTCAAGCGACTCACGCCTTAAGCGTGCTGCGTCAATATATATCTTAAGATTTTCTTTTGCCTTTTTTTGCCCGATATATTCCGAAAGTGTTTTGGGCCTTAAGGAAACCTCGGTCTCTGAGTCCTCGGCGTTATATTCAGGCATGATAATTCTGTCATCTAATCTTGTCTCGTAATCCTCTACCGGCATTTCCCCGCCTCCTCTCATTTACATTTTTGCAAGCTTTCTAAGTGCAAATCGAATCATATCGTCTGCGCTAAGCGAAGCGTCCACGCTGCCCAGCGCCGAGAGCGCTTCACTGCGGTTGTACCCAAGAGTAACCAGTGCACTGATTGCTTGCGAAAGATTATCTGCGCCAACCGAGCGCTCGGAACGGCTTTCGAAAATATCCTCCGGTGCAGCAATAACTCCGTTGGGAAGCTGTTTAGACGCCTTGTCTTTAAGCTCTAAAACAATTCTCTGGGCAAGCTTAGGGCCCACACCCTGCGCTTTGGTTATCATTTTTGCATCACCGGATGCAATAAAGAGCATAAGCCTATCCGGTGCAAATTCCGAAAGGATGGCAAGCGCTGCTTTTGGTCCTACCCCCGAAATCGAAATAAGCATTTTAAAACATTCCAGCTCCTCCCTTGTGGCAAAGCCGAAAAGGTCAAGCGAGTTTTCGGTAATATGCATATAAGTAAACAGGGTAACAGCATCCCCCGAAAGGCGGGAAATGGTCTGGTTGGTGGTCTGGCAGCTGTATCCCACTCCTGCACATTCGATCACCGCAATACCGTTTTCCTTATGAATAAGGCGACCTGTTAAACTGTATATCATAGGATTTCTCCCTCTCAAGGTTTATTTTTTGAGCTGACGCATCAAATCATAGCTCTGGGAATGAAAGCTATGTGCATGACATATCGCAACAGCCAGTGCATCGGCAGTATCATCAGGTTTAGGAACTTCACACAGCTTCAGTAGCTGCCTGGTCATTTCCATAACCTGTTTTTTCTCGGCAAGCCCATATCCCACAACCGATTGTTTCACCTGCATCGGCGTGTATTCAAAAATGTCTATATGCCGCCGCGCCGCCTCAGTTAAAATCACACCGCGCGCCTGTGCAACATCAATAGCGGTTGTAGTGTTACTTGCAAAATACAGCTTTTCCACCGAAACCGCCTGCGGCCTGTACTTCTCGAGTATTGCCGCTGTTTTTTCGCTGATTTTTAAAAGCCTTTCGGGAAAGGGCTGCCCTGCCTGCGTTGTTATGGCACCAAAGGCAAGCGGAGTAAGCCTTCCATGCGTAAAATCAACAAGTCCCCAGCCTACAATAGCATATCCGGGGTCTATTCCGAGAATAAGCATGAGCCTCCTCCTTTTCTTACTTTTATGTATACTTTCCCGATTTTAATTCAACCTATATTATAGCACAAAACATTTTCTCTGTCTACATTTTTTCACCCCTCATTTTTCTCTAAATTGTTAATATTTTTAAGCAATTTAAAACCGAGAGCAAATCCATTCGTTTCCCTTATGATGTTATCGAAAGAGTGGAAAAAGATATTGAATAAATAACGCCTTGCTCTTTTGCTTTTTTTCTGATATGCTATATCCGGTGATAAAAATGCAATTGCCCAAAAGAAAACCCACACGATTAAAGGATTTTGATTACAGCACAAACGGCGCATACTTTATAACAATTTGTTCCCACAATCGAAAATGTATATTTTCCAATATTGTAGGGGAGGGCCTCTGCGCCCTCCCGAAAAACAATATAACAAAAATAGGAACAGAAATTCAAAAAAGCATAGAATATATAAACAAAACATATACCGGTGTTTCTATAAAAAAATATATTATAATGCCAAATCATATTCATATGATTGTAGTGTTAAACTATGCGGGAGGGCACGGAGGCCCTCCCCTACAAAAAATAATCGGACAGATAAAATCATATACCACACATAAATATAAAGACATCTTATTTCAGCGTTCTTTCCACGACCATATTATCCGCGATGAAAATGAATACCTTAAAATTTGCAACTACATCGACATAAATCCTTTAAAATGGAAAGAGGACTGTTTTTATATAGAATAAAAGAAGCGGCGAGCTTTAAGCTCGCCGCTTGATTCGTTTTAATTAGAAACGATTTCTCTTTACATAGTGGGTATGCAGGACCTCATGAGCCTTGTGGCTGCCGGGAGCACCGAAATACTCATCGTAAAGCTGCTTAACAACAGGGTTGTCATGCGACTTTCTGAGAGTACTGTTCTTATCAATGTTGTAAAGAACGCTGGCTCTCTTGGAGCGAATATCGGTAAAGCTCTGAACCTGTGAGGGCTGAATGGGCTGTCCGCCGCCGTTTACACAGCCGCCGGGGCAAGCCATGATCTCAACAAAGTGATATTCAGCTTCGCCTGCGCGAATCTTATCCAGGAGCTCTCTTGCACAAGAGAGGCTGGATGCAACTGCAACCTTAACCTCAAGATCACCAACCTTATAGGTTGCCTCTTTGATGCCCTTAATACCGCGAACCTCATGGAAATCAAGAGATTTCAGCTCATCACCTGTGAGGGTTTCAACAGCAGTTCTGAGAGCTGCTTCCATAACACCGCCGGTAGCGCCGAAGATAACGCCTGCGCCTGTGGAGGTTCCGAGAGGTGCGTCAAACTTCTCATCTTCAAGATTTACAAAATCAATACCTGCGCGCTCAATCATGCGGGAAAGCTCACGGGTAGTGATAGCGACATCAACATCGGGAACGCCTGCAGCAGCCTCACCGTCACGCCCGCACTCAAATTTCTTTGCAGTACAGGGCATTACGCTGACAACAAACAGATCTTTGGGATCAATTCCCTCTTTCTCGGCATACCAAGTTTTTGCAACAGCACCAAACATCTGCTGCGGAGATTTGCAGCTGGAGAGGTTATTAATGAAATCAGGATAATAGTGCTCGCAGAACTTGACCCAACCGGGTGAGCAGGAGGTGATAAGAGGCAGCTTACCGCCATTCTTAAGACGCTCAATAAGCTCGTTGGCCTCCTCGATGATGGTGAGGTCGGCAGAGAAATCGGTGTCATAAACACCGTCAAACCCAAGTCTTCTGAGTGCTGCAACCATTTTGCCCTCAACATCGGTGCCGATGGGCATACCGAATGCTTCACCGAGAGCTGCACGGATTGCAGGAGCGGTTTGAACAATAACTTTTTTGGTAGGATCGTTGAGTGCCTCCCAAACCTTTGCAGTGTCATCTTTCTCATAAAGAGCACCAACAGGGCAGGCGGTAATGCACTGTCCGCAGGAGATGCAGGCAACATCATTGAGATCCTGGTCGAATGCACAACCGATATGGGACTCAAAGCCACGATTGTTCGGTCCGATAACGCCGACAGACTGAACCTTTGCACAAGCTGCTACACAGCGGCGGCAGAGAATACATTTGTTGTTATCACGAACCATATGAGGAGCAGTTTCATCAAGGTCATACTCGATGACATCGCCCTTAAAGTGGTCAACATCATCAACACCATAGTCACGGCAGAGCTTCTGCAGCTCGCAGTTGGTGCTGCGCACGCAAGAAAGGCACTTTTTATCGTGGTTGGAGAGAATAAGCTCTAAAGTGAGCTTTCTTGATTCCATAACCTTGGGAGAGTTTGTGAAAATCTCCATACCCTCCGAGACAGGGAACATACAAGAAGTAACAAGACCTCTCGCACCCTTAACTTCAACAAGGCAGATACGGCATGCGCCGATTTCATTGACATCTTTTAAATAGCACAGTGTCGGAATATAAATGCCGACGCTCTGGGCGGCCTCAAGAATGGTTACGCCCTTAGGCACACTGTAAGGCATGCCGTTGATTTGAATATTTACTTTTTCCATTTCTGGCACCCCTTTCCTTATTTCTTATAGATTGCGCCGAACTTACATTTCTCCATGCAAGCTCCGCACTTAACGCACTTGGAATTATCGATAACATGGGGCTCTTTCACCTTGCCCGAGATAGCGCCTGCGGGGCAGACACGGGAGCAGAGGGTACAACCCTTACATTTATCAGCGTCAATATTATAAGAGAGCAGCTTCTTGCAAACGCCGGCAGGACATTTCTTGTCAACAATGTGAGCAAGATACTCATCGCGGAAGAAGCGGATGGTGGAAAGAACGGGGTTAGGAGCAGTCTGACCGAGAGCGCAGAGCGAGTTCGCTTTGATATACTCGCAAAGCTCTTCCAAACGGTCAAGATCTTCCATCTCGCCGTTACCATCGCAAATCTTCTGGAGAAGCTCAAGAAGGCGTTTGGTACCGATACGGCAGGGAGTACATTTACCGCAGGACTCATCAACCGTAAATTCAAGGAAGAATTTCGCGATGTCAACCATACAGGTGTCCTCATCCATAACGATAAGTCCGCCCGAACCCATCATGCAGCCGATAGCTGTAAGGTTATCATAGTCGATGGGGGTGTCAATGAGAGAAGCAGGGATACATCCGCCGGAAGGTCCGCCGGTTTGTGCAGCCTTAAAGGGCTTGCCTCCGGGGATACCGCCGCCGATATTATAGATAATGTCACGCAGGGTAGTTCCCATAGGAATTTCAACAAGACCGGTGTGCTCAATTTTTCCGCCGAGAGCAAAAACCTTGGTTCCCTTGGATTTCTCTGTTCCCATAGATGCAAACCACTCAGCACCGCGCAGAATGATTTGGGGAATGTTCGCAAAGGTCTCAACGTTGTTTTCAACAGTAGGACAGCCATACAGACCTTTAACTGCGGGATAGGGAGGACGGGGACTGGGCTCGCCTCTGTGACCTTCAATAGAGGCCATAAGAGCGGTTTCCTCACCGCAGACGAATGCGCCTGCGCCCAGACGGATGTGTGCCTGGAAATTGAAGCCGGTACCCAGGATGTTCTCACCCAGAATACCTGCCTCATTCATCTGCTTGATGGCATTGCGCAGACGGTTGACGGCAATGGGATACTCGGCACGGACGTAGAAATAGCCTTCGGATGCGCCGATGGCGTAGCCGGCGATCATCATGCCTTCGATGACGGCATAGGGATTACCTTCCAGAATGGAACGGTCCATGAATGCACCGGGGTCACCCTCGTCGCCATTGCAGACCACATACTTCTGGCCGGAAACAGAGGCCTTGGCGAACTGCCATTTACGACCGGAGGGGAAACCACCGCCGCCTCGGCCACGCAGACCGGAAGCCAGAACTTCATCGATGACTTCCTGGGGACTCATCTTCAGCGCCCTCTCCAGACCCTGGAAAGCACCGTAGCCCATGGCTTCTTCAATGCTTTCGGGATTAATAACACCGCCGCCATGGAGGGCAACACGCTTCTGCTTCTTGTAGAAGTTGATGTCATCCTGCTTGACCACCTTTTTACCGGTGTTAGGTTCGATATACAGCAGACGCTCTACAATCTCGCCGCCAAGAATGTCGGTGTTGAAAATTTCTGCCACGTCTTCCATCTTGACCAGACGGTACAGCGTATCCTCAGGGAAGATCTTTACAAAAGGTCCCTGGGAGCAGAAGCCGAAGCAGCCGACAATATTTACAGAGATTTTCTCCTCCAGGCCGTTGGCAGCCACCAGCGCCTCGAACTTGCTCTTGATCTCCATGGAGTTGGAG
>JAZQMT010000141.1:0-5102 GCA_045543635.1 Oscillospiraceae bacterium
GTGCCCCAGTTATATTCGCCTATCGGCGAGTGATATTGCTTCGCAGTGATATTAGCTGACGCTAGTGATATTGTCCTTCGGACAGTTTTATGGGCGAATATAATATCACTGAAACCGTAAGGTTTCAATATCACTTTTGCCTTTAGGCAAAAATATCACTGCAAACGATAGTTTGCAATATCACTCCACCCGCCGAGAAAGATTTTTTTGCTTTCGGCAAGTATTACTTTTCTCAAAGCATGTAACCCACTATGACACTTTCACGACCTCTGTGCAAAGTGTCATTTATTTTGCCAATATAAAAACTGTGAGAGACAACTTCTTTACGGAGTGCGCCTCGATGGGAGGCTTTTTTGATATTACTGATAAACTCGGACAACTAAGTAATTAATTTCATCATCGTTTTCCAAAACACGCAAATAGATGCCTTTTCCGTTGATTGCAGCCTTATCGGTGTTGCGCAGGGTATCGGCTTCGGTAATCATGGCTTCAATATCTGCATCGGTTGTTTCAGGAGCATTTGCTTTTATGATAAGTTTTAAATAGGCTTTAGGGTCCGCTTTAAATTCTTCCCCTTTTATAATAGACAAACCAAATTGTTTTGTAATATCTTTGGTTTGATCTCCGGTAAATTCTTGGGGAACAATATAGCAGTACAGACCGTTTTCCAGACCATACCAATATTTATTATCATTAATGGTGTAGTAATTTTCTCTTGCGGGGTTCAGTGAGCTGTTTCCTTCAACTTGCGAATTAAAATTTTGAAAAGATCGTTGTGCAGTCACCTTGTCGGTAGTGCCGAATTTGGCAGTCTCAATAATCGAAGGTATTTGTGACTCTTCTTGCTCGGGAGTTTTATCACTGCAGGCGGCAAAAGCCATACACAGCGCCAAAGTAAGTAAACAAACAAGCAATTTTTTCATAAAAAACCTCCAAAATACAGCTTTCGTATATCTTACAAACAGTCTAACATAAAAAACGAAAAAATTCAACTATATAAAATTTTTTACAGTGAATAAATCAGAAAAGTGGGACAAAAATATTCTCGTAAAGAGCGTTTTTTAAAAGGAGCAGAATGCTATGAAAATTATGAATACAAAAAGCGGTAAATTCGGGCGGTTTATGCGGAAAAACGGTGCCTATCTGGTGCTGGGACTTTTAGTGCTCGCTACCTGTGTCGCAGTTTATACCGGAACCGACCGCATGAAAAAAAGCCTGCTCTCAACAGGGAGCAGTTCTCAATTAACTGTAAGTGGAGATGATAAAAATTGGAATTCACAAGATCAAAACTCAGCACAGCAGACCGATGTGCCTCAGCAATCTTCCTCGCAGCCTGCACAGCAGGGGGGATCTATGTCGTCGTCAAAACCGTCAGGCTCGCAAAACTCTTCTCAAGAACAGTCAAGCTCTCAAGGCTCGCAGCAGATGCTGTTTCTATTGCCTGTCAATGGAGAGGTTGTAAATAAATTCAGCGGTGATAAACCGGTTAAGAGCAAGACAATGGGTGATTGGCGATTACACACAGGTATTGACTATGCAGTTGAAAAAGGAACAAGTGTCAAAGCTTCGGGAGAAGGTACGGTTTCCAAAATCTATAATGATGATATGTGGGGCACCACCGTTGAAATAGAGCATTTAGGCGGCGTTACTACCATCTATTCCTCTCTTTCTGATAAGGTTCCGGTTCAGAAAGGACAAAAGGTCGAGTCGGGACAAGCTATCGGCACTGTCGGAAATACAGCTAAAATTGAGCTTTCCGAAGTAAGTCATCTGCATTTTGCCGTTAAAAAGGACGGAAAATATATAGATCCTGAAAGCATAATCACAAAGCCTATCGGAAAAGAGTAAAACTGCCCTCAGCCGAGTTCTCGGGCGGAAAAGGGGCACAGAATAAAACCCCGAGCGCATCAGCGTTCGGGGTTTTGCCTTTTCAGTTGCCTGCAAATAAGATATTTTCGGCGGGTAGCATTTCCACCGCGGATGTGACGCTCGGATTTGTTTAAATCCATTACCTTTTTTACCGATTTGTACAAAGCGGGGTCAATTTTATGTAGTCTTTCCGAAATATCCTTGTGAACGGTGGATTTGCTGATCTTAAAAACCTTAGCAGCCGCCCGCACTGTTGCCCCCGTTTTAATGATGTATTCCCCTAAATGGATCGCTCTGTCATGGGTGGTCTCTCTCATACAATCAACTCCTAAAAACACTACTTCATTATATGAGAGGTTGCAATACAATATGTTTAAATTCAAAGAAAGGAGAAGCGGTATGAAATCTAAAAAGCTTTACTGCCTGTTTACCGGTGCACTCTGTGGCTTTTTAAATGGTTTTTTCGGAGCGGGCGGCGGTACTGTTGCCGTTCCTTTGCTGCGCAAGGCAGGGCTTTCAGAGCAGGAATCCCATGCCACCTCGGTAGCGGTCATTTTGGCGGTTACGCTGGTGAGTGCGGGATTTTACCTTTGGCGCGGTAATGTCACCTTTTCGGATAGTCTGGGATTTCTTTATACCGGGGTTATCGGTGCGGCGGTAGGAGCTAAACTTCTGAAAAAGATTTCGGGAGCGTGGCTTCGGCGAATTTTCGGTGTGCTTATCGTAGTGGCTTCTGTGAGGATGCTTTTGCGATGAATGGTGTTATGCAAGCGATTGTAGGCTTTTTTGCTGCTATTATCGGTTCAATGGGGATGGGTGGAGGAGGAATATTGCTTCTCTATCTATCAGCATTTACTGATATATCACAGCTTAAGGCGCAGGGAATAAATCTTATCTTTTTTTTACCGGTAGGAGCAGTTTCGGTATTTTTTCATATAAAAAACGGGTTTATCCGCAAAAAAACCGCATTGTTTACAATACTCACGGCTGTCCCCGGAGCGGTGCTCGGGGCATGGAGCTCGGGACTTATCGACCAGAGCCTGCTTCGAAAGGCACTTGCTCTTTTTCTCCTGTTTTTAGGACTTAAAGAAATAATCGGATCCTTTCAAAAAAAAGAAAAGCGCACATAGCTTGCTATGTGCGCTTAATTTTGAGCCCGCCTTGCCGTCTTACATCGATATAAAACCCGATTCATAAGAAAAGGGACGGTATAGCCACGAGACAGATTCACGCTCCCTTCGTCCGCAAAATGCGGGAGGTCTGCAATCGGCTGCCAAAGAAGCTTTCCAGAAAATAAAAGTGTTGGATTATAATAGAAGTAATGTTTCAAACAAGGCAGAATAAAAAACTTATTTGTTTTCGGTTTCTTCATCCTCAGGATAAAGAAATTCAAATTCATCAGACAGACGCTCTACAAAGACAGCTGCAATACGGTCAAACTCTTCTTCATCCTCAATGTGCATAAAGCTTTCATCGGGATCATTGCGGTCAACCTTCATGATGATAAGCTCACCATCGCTGTCAATGTATTCTTGTGAATTATTTGCTGTGGGGAAGATGGCGATGTAGTGCTCGCCGTTGTCAGTATCCAATTCGTCTAAAAGCTCAAACTCGTGTTCCTGCCCATCTTCGTCAATAAGGGTAAGAATCTCGGGTCCGAATCCCATCTCTTCCGGCATAGTTAAAACTTCCTTTCGGATTAAATTCTTTTTGCATCTTTATTTTACAATATTGAACCTCACAAGTCAACTACAAAATGTTGGGATAGGTTCTTTTTGCTCGCGTATATTTGAGATAATGCGACAGAAAATGAAATATTACGGCTTTTTTTATCGTTTGCTGCAGCTGTTTTTAATACATTTGAGCTTTTGCATAAAAAAAATAAAAAAAGTTGAAAAAAACTGTTGACAATTTGCAGTAAGTATGATATTATATAGTCGAAGAGAGAAAGAGATAAAAATAAAAGAAAAAAGTGAAGGAGGAGAGTCCGGTGGTAATTGAAATGTGTACTCTCAAAATAAGGAGCATCCAAAAAATTTAAAGAGATGGAGTGAGTCCAATGTACTATTCACTTTTTTGAAAAAACTGAAAGAGGTGAGTCCAAAGATTTATTAACGGCTCGTATTTAAATATATAAAATAAAATTTAAAATAGATAAGCAGGTAGCGAGAAGCTACCTGCTTTGTTTGTGTCTGTATTATTCGGAAAGTGCTGCCATAAGGGTGCTGCGGTCACCGGTAAGTGCAGAGAGAATGGCAGTGTAAACCAGTGTAGGATTTGTCAGAAAACCATCTCGTGCCATTTCAGCCTGTAGCCGCTCAGGAAAATAGAGCTGCAATTTGCAAAGCGGTTCCGGCATTCCCGGAACTTCGATTGAAACAAAATATCCACCGTTTTCCGAAGCTGTTAGTGTAACATTATTTTCGCGGGCATTTTGCTTAAAAGAGAGCACCTTAAGTGCTGCCGAAACAACGCGGCTTCGCAGGTTCATGGAAAGGGATGACTCAAGGTCTACTACTAAAGCGGCACCGTTTTCGGAAATTCTATAAAATTCCTCGCCGCTGTCATCAACAAATTTTTCTATGTGGCCGGCTTTTAAAAGCTCACCCATTGCGCTTTCATATTCAAAATAATTAACAAGCTGTTCGGTTTGTATCACATTTAATAAGTCTTCAGCCGAAATGGGTGTTTTTAGGCTGTTTAACAGGTAACACAGCATAACCTTAATATCGAAAATCGTTGAAGGTCCTCCGAGTTTGACATTATGCATAAAGGGCTTTCGCCGTTCCATAGTTCTCCTCCTTGTAAAATAGAAAAAACGCGCAGCCATGCGCTGCGACACCTTTATGATACCACTGAAAGCCGCGGTTGTCAACCGTACAAAAAATAAGCCCGCCGCAAGAGTGCGGCGGGTAAAAATTTAGATGTGCTTGTTAAAGAAGGGCCAGGAGATTTCGGCATAAAATCTGTGTCCTTCAGGACCGATAACATGGTGGCAGTTTTCAGAAGCGCCCGCGGCTTTGTAAATTTTCTTTACAATGTCAAATGCCTTCAGCGCAGGACGCAGAGGGAAAATGCCGTCATCCTTTGCGCCGTTAACAATAATCAACGGGCGTGGAGCGATAAGCATAGCAAGGTCTGGCATTTCCATGTACTTTGCAATTCCGGGAACATAGTTACAGGGGCAGTGCTGCAGGGTAAGGATAGAGCCTTCATACGTGCCGAATGAGCAG
>JAZQMT010000142.1:0-7088 GCA_045543635.1 Oscillospiraceae bacterium
GATCGTAGTCACTTTCGCCAAAGGTTGCGATTTCCTCGCTGTAAAGTGAATAATCACTCCACATTCCGGCGTGGATGATATTACCTTTATAGAGCTTTAAGCGAACTTTACCGGTAACCTTTTCCTGTGTTTTGTCAACAAATGCGGAAAGAGCCTCACGCAGAGGGGTAAACCACTGACCATTGTAAACAAGCTCTGCAAAGGTGATGGAAAGCTTTTGCTTTTCGTGCAAAGTCATCTTATCAAGGCAGATGCTCTCGAGTAGTGCGTGCGCTTTGTAAAGAATGGTTCCGCCCGGAGTCTCATAAACGCCGCGGCATTTCATGCCGACAAGTCTGTTTTCAACAATGTCAATAATTCCGATTCCGTTTTTGCCGCCGAGCTCGTTGAGCTTTAAGATGATATTCTTTGCGCTCATTTTCTCGCCGTCAACAGCTACGGGGATACCTTTTTCAAAGTCAATCTCAACATAGGTCGGCTCATCGGGAGCCATGATGGGGGAAACGCCCATCTCAAGGAAACCGGGCTTCTCGTACTGAGGCTCGTTGCCGGTATCCTCAAGGTCAAGACCTTCGTGTGAGAGGTGCCAGAGGTTTTTATCCTTGGAATAGTTGGTCTCACGGTTTATTTTAAGAGGAATGTTGTGCGCTTCGGCGTAATCAATTTCTTCATCGCGAGATTTAATATCCCACTCACGCCAAGGAGCAATGATAGGCATGCCGGGTGCAAAATATTTGATTGCAAGCTCAAAACGAACCTGATCGTTGCCCTTTCCGGTGCAGCCGTGACAGATGGCATCTGCGCCTTCCTTCTTTGCGATTTCAACAAGTCCCTTTGCAATACAGGGTCTTGCATGGCTGGTGCCGAGAAGATAATCTTCGTAAACTGCGCCCGCTTTCATGGTGGGGATAATATAATCATCAACATATTCATCGGTCTGATCTAAAACATAAAGCTTGGATGCGCCGGTCTTGAGAGCTTTTTCCTCAAGTCCCTCAAGCTCATCAGCCTGTCCGACATTACCCGAAACCGCAATAACCTCGCAGTTATTGTAATTCTCCTTCAGCCAGGGAATGATGATAGATGTGTCAAGTCCGCCCGAATAGGCAAGTACTACCTTTTTGATGTCTTCTTTTTTCATAATAAAAGCCTCCTGCTTTATAATGCTTTATTGTATAGGCATAATTATAACGCCGCCGTTGCTGTTTGTCAACCCTATTTTTGAATTTTTATACAAAAAACGCACAAATATTTTGCATATTATGCATAAAACAAATGAATATCCGTGAATAATATGAATAAATATTATTATTTCTGCAATTTTCTCGGATTTTTTTGGTTAAAGCTATTGACAGATACTGTCTAATCTGTTAGACTAAGGATGCAGTCTAACGCATTAGACAATAGGAGGATATAGAATGAAAACACCAAAAATTTTCGAAAGTGAATATCGTTTTTGCCTCATTTTATGGGAGCATGAGCCTGTTGGCAGCGCCGAGCTTGCAAGGCTTTGTAAAGAAAAGCTGGGCTGGTCGCGCACCACGACCTATACTGTTATAAAACGCCTTTCCGATAGAGGTGCTATCAAAAACGAAAACGCCGTTGTAACCAGTCTTGTTTCTAAACAAGAGGTTCAGGCGTATGAGATAGATGAGCTTGTTGATAAAACCTTTGAGGGGTCGCTTCCTGCCTTTGTTGCAGCCTTCGCCAAAACAAAAAAACTGTCACAGCAGGATATAGATGAAATGCAGGCTATGATAGATCATTTCAGGGAGGGAATAAAATGAGAGCATTCCTCGATTATTTAGCTAATAATTTCGGGCCGTTTTTTGAGGGCGGCGCCGAGGTGTTTTTGTGGTTTTTTAATAGAAGCGTGTCAGCGCTGTGGCTTATTGCAGCGGTTATTTTGCTGCGGTTGTGCCTTAAAAAAGCGCCTAAATGGATAAACTGTGCTCTTTGGGGAATATGTGCTCTCCGTCTTGTCTTGCCATTTTCCCTTGAGAGCGTGCTTAGCCTTATCCCAAGCGCCGAGACAGTTCCGCCCGAGGTTATTTATCACAGCCGCCCTCATATAGAATCGGGAATTCCCGCGGTGGATAACACGGTAAACAGCCAGATTACAGAGTATTATTATGAGGGAGTAACCGTTGCAAACGGAGCGGGAATAAGTGCGGCATCCTTTGCCGCGATTGTTTGGATAATCGGAATATTGGCATTGCTCATTTATGCGACAATAAGTTTTGTGCGCCTTAACAAACGCGTTAGGGGAGCTTGTGAGCTTGAAAAAGGCGTTTATGAAAGCGCGGCGGTCACAACTCCGTTTATTTTGGGAGTTTTTCGGCCTCGAATTTATCTGCCGCTTGATATGGACGCAAAAACTGCTGACTATGTTTTAAGGCATGAGCGCGCACATCTGCACCGTGCAGATCATATTTTCAAACCGCTCGGTTTTATTATCCTTGCGCTTTATTGGTTTAACCCGCTTGTCTGGATAGCATATGTGCTGTTCTGTCGCGATATTGAGCTTGCCTGTGATGAAAAGGTCATTTCAGGGCTTGATGCAGAGAAGCGTGCTGATTATGCAGAGGCTTTGCTTGGCTGCGCCGCGGGCAGTAGGCGCTTTTCGGCATGCCCGCTTGCTTTCGGTGAGGTATCTGTCAAAGATAGAGTTAAGAAGGCACTTAATTATAAAAAACCTGTGCTGTGGATAATAATTGCAGCAGTAATCTGTGCCATAGTATTATCGGCCTGCTTTTTGACCGATCCCGTAAAGAAACGGGTTGGCGGTTTTATCGTTACAGCCAGCGGCTCGGATTATTACGAGGGGGTTTCCATCTCGCTTTCATCCTTGGATATGGATTCCGACAAGCCTACGCTAACGGTGATCTGGCAAAACAACACCGAAAATGAATTTTCATTTGATGAGGAATTTTCCATCCACCGCAAGCAAAACGGAACATGGATAAATTGCGCTAATGGGGATGTGGTGTTTCATTTGATTGCAAATATTTTAATGCCAAACAGCAGCGACGAGCACACCTATTCGCTCAAAGGCTTTGACCTCTCAAAACCGGGCGATTATCGCTTTGCAACCGGAACATTTTGGATTGAATTTACATTAACCGAGGCGGATAAAAGCTCCTCGCTCCCAAATCTTTCTTTTAAATCGGAAATTTATAATATAGGTTATGGCGGTGAGGAGGGGCAGGCGGCGTTTGCCTATCTTTCCGAGAATAAAGAAAAGCTTTCAGAGCAAAACCATATTCCTGTAGTTCGTATAGACAGTCGACAAGAATTTTCTACCCTATTAAGCACTATATCGGCGCATTTCAGCAGCCAACAAGAGCTTGAAGCGTTGTTTGATGAATGTACTGCCGACTTCTTTAAAGAAAAATCACTGCTTATTATGTATGTCTGGGAGGGCAGCGGCAGTGTGCGCCACAAGGTCACGGGAGTTCAAAAGGATAAAAACGGTATTCTCACCGTTACCGTTTTAAGAGAAAGTCCGGAGGTTGGGACCATGGATATGGCAGGCTGGGCAGTTGCCGTAACTGCTGATAAAGAAACTTTAGATGGTTGCAAGGGATTTGATGCCATTGCCACTGATATTGCTTATATTCAAACAGTAAGTTCCTCTGAAAGCGTTCAAAGCAGCTCGGAATCGACTGTTAGTGAAAGCAGTTCTGATATTGTTAGTGAAAACAGCTCCGTGGCATCAAAAGATGAGACCTCAAGCAGCAATTCTTCAAATGAGACCAGTTCTGAAAAAGCCAACGAAGAAGATGAATATGAAAAACTTTATGTTTCGGTTACTGAAGTTGACATCAATTCCGAAAACCCGACCATAACAGTGAGTTGGTGGAATACTACAGGAAAGGAAGTAACCATTAGTAAAGGGTATTCTATAGCGCGACAGGTGGGTGGCAGATGGGTAGATTGTGCTACCGACACAGTGGTTTTTGATAAAGGGAATTTTACTTTAGGCACAGAATATACAGAGGATGAAAACTCCAAAAACTCCAAAACAAAAAGGATAACCTATTCTCTTAAAGGCTTTGATTTGTCAAAGGCGGGAACATATTGTTTTGTTCCGCCAATCGGAAAGCCGAATAATGTTACATTTAATTTGGTGGATACTCCCGAATTTTCTAATATTCCCTTTGAAACAGGGGTGTACCACACTTACAGTAGATGGGAGGAAGGAGTGCAGCTTCTTGATCAGCTTTCTGAAAAACGCACGAGTTCTTCCCCCTCGCGTGTTCCTATTATACGAATAGAAAGCCGAGACGAGCTTTTAGAGTTTGCTGAAAAAATAGAAGCAAATTATTTTGAGCTTGACAGAAATAACCGCGGAGAATGTATAAATGATATGCTTGAAAAATATGATGATGTATTTTTTGAGAAACAAGCTCTGTTTTTGATATACATTAGAGCGGGTAGCGGCAGCGTTGGATACGAAATAAAAGGCGTTGAAAGAAAAGAAAACAATATACTTGGAATAACAATATTTCGGAGAAGCCCACAAATGGGAACAGCCGATATTGCGGAGTATTTTCATACTGTTTCTATGGATAAAAAGATTGCTCAAACTTTTAACACATTTGATATTTCCTTTTATGAAGTGGATTACGACGATATTTTGATTTAAGGCGAAAAAATCGCCGCACAATTTGTGCGGCGATTTTTGTATTGAATAAAATGGGGGAATGTGGTATATTGATATTAAGATAATCAAACTTAATTTCCGGAGGGATATTTATGAAAATAACATTTTTAGGCGCCGCTCATGAAGTTACCGGCAGTTGTACTCTGCTTGAAACGGGTGGGCATAAATTTCTTGTAGACTGCGGTATGGAGCAGGGAAAGGATATTTTTGAAAATCAACGCCTGCCCGTAAGTCCTGCGGAAATTGATTTTGTTCTGCTTACTCATGCGCATATCGACCATTCAGGCAATCTGCCGCTGCTTGCTCGCGGCGGATTTAAAGGCAGCGTTTATGCCACAGAGGCAACCTGCAGCCTTGCCGACATCATGCTGCGCGATAGCACCCATATTCAGCTATTTGAAGCCGAATGGCGCAACCGCAAGGCAAAGCGTTCGGGCGGAGAGGTTTACGCCCCGCTTTATGATATGGCGGATACCGAGGTGATTTTGCGTCATCTGCGCCCCTGCAATTATGGCGAGACAGTTCAGGTTTTAGAAAATGTTGAGATAAGATTTTCGGATATTGGTCACCTGCTCGGCTCCGCTTGTATTGAAATTTGGGTTACAGAAAACGGAAAAACCGAGAAACTTGTTTTCAGCGGTGATGTTGGGAATAAGGACCGCCCCATTGTTAATGATCCAAAAAAGGTTTTGGATGCAGATTGTGTTGTTATCGAATCAACTTATGGCGACAGGCTTCACGAGGAACACCCCGATAATATCGGTACGCTTGCCGCTATCATCGAGAAAACCTTTAAGCGCGGCGGAAATGTTGTCATTCCCTCCTTTGCTGTTGGCAGAACACAGGAAATTCTCTATTATTTGCGACGCATAAAAGATGAAAAGCTTATCTCGGGCTTTGAAGGTTTCGAGGTCTATGTTGACAGTCCGCTCGCCGAGGAAGCAACCAAAATTTATATCCAGTGTAATATTGATTCTATAGATACCGAGGCAGCGCAGCTTGTGCGGCAGGGAATAAATCCTTTCTGGTTTGATGGGCTTATCTGCTCCAAAACCAGCAACGAATCTAAAGCCATTAACGAAAATCCCCGCCCCAAGGTGATCATTTCTGCCAGCGGAATGTGCGAAGCGGGCAGAATTCGCCACCATTTAAAACACAATCTTTGGAGACCTGAGAGCACTGTTCTTTTTGTTGGTTATCAGGCAGAGGGAACACTCGGCAGAATTATTTATGAAGGCGCAAAAAAGGTTAAGCTTTTCGGAGAGAAGATAGAGGTCAAAGCAGAAATATGCTATCTGCCTGGTGTCAGCGGTCACGCCGATAAAAATGGGCTTATCGAATGGCTCTCCGGTTTTGAAAACAAGCCCAAACGCGTTTTTGTCAATCATGGTGACGATGATTCCTGCATCGCATTTCATAACACTCTTACAGAGCTTGGTTATAACTCTTTTGCTCCCTACAGCGGAACGGTTTATGACCTGTTTGAGGATAATATAGAAGTCATTACTGAGGGAATTCCTATTATGGAAAAAGAGAGCGGCTCAGAGCGCACAAGAACGCTTCACAGCGCACTCGTTTCGTCGGCGGAGGAGCTTCTCTCGCTTGTTAAAACCCTTAAGGGCAGACCTAACCGCGAAATTGCCGCACTTACCGACCAAATTCGCGCTCTCTTACAGAAAAATAAATAAAGAAAAAGGAGAGGTCACATTGACCTCTCCTTTTAAATTCTAATTAAAATTAGATGGCGCGGGTAACCTTACCCGAACGCAGGCAACGGCTGCAAACATGAATGTGACAGGGTTTGCCGTTTACAATAGCCTTAACTCTCATAACATTGGGCTTCCAAGTTCTGTTGGAACGTCTGTGAGAGTGGGAAACCTTAATTCCAAAGGTAACACCTTTGTTGCAGATATCGCATTTTGCCATGAAAATGCACCTCCTTGATGCGTTTTAAAAAGCCGCAGCTTTTATAATTGTTTTATTATAAGCCGCGTCAAAAACTCACATCGCGACATTAACAGTAGTATTCTATCAAATTATTTTGCCAAAATCAAGTCTTTTTTTAATTTTTTTTAATTTCTCGCGCATTTTTCTCATAAAATTTTTTGTTATGGAATAGTTTCAATGGTTTGTGTCAAAACTTCATTTAGAGCAAATTGCCAATTTTATTGTATGTTATTTCTATAAAATGTAATAAAAAACATGGAATAATTGTGCAAAACGCTTGCATAGTGCAATAAAATGCGCAGAAAAATTGATTTTTTGAAAAAAGGCGTGTATAATAGAAAGAAATTGATAACACGCGGTATAACTTTCTAAAAAGGAGAATCGTATGAAATCAAGCTTTAGAATATCTGTCGCGGCGATTGGGCTTGTGGCATCCGTGCTGCTTAGTGCGGCGGTTGCTCCCGCAGCCGAAAAG
>JAZQMT010000143.1:0-7480 GCA_045543635.1 Oscillospiraceae bacterium
ATGGTAACACATAACCCCGAGCTTGCCGAAACCTATTCCACTCGAATTATCCGCCTGCGTGACGGAAAGGTTACTGATGACAGCAACCCCTACACCCCGCCCGCCGAAGTTGCACCCACAGAGCCGCGCAAAAAGCACACCTCCATGTCTTTCTTTACTGCCCTGTCACTGAGCCTGCGCAACCTGATGACCAAAAAGACCCGCACCCTGCTTACCAGCTTTGCAGGCAGCATCGGCATTATCGGAATTGCACTTATCCTATCACTTTCCACAGGTATTAATGCTTACATCGAAAGTGTTGAGGAGGACACCCTTTCAAGCTATCCCCTCTCTATTCAGGAGTCTACTATTGACCTCTCCTCCTCACTTCAGGAGCTTATGAACGCCACCAAAACAGACGGAGAGCGCGACCCCGATAAAATCTATTCCAATGATGTTATGAGCAAGATGATGAAATCCACCATCAGCTCCTCTGTTACCAATAATCTGTCAGCGTTTAAAAATTATCTTGACAGCGGGAAAACGGATATTAAAAAACACACCAACGATATAAAATATCTCTATTCCACTCCTTTGAATCTATATAAATCCGACCTTTCAGACGGAATAGACAAGGTTTCTCCCGACACCGCTTTTGATGAAATCGGTATGGGACAGCAGAGCAGCAGCTCTGCAATGGGCGGCATGAATATGATGTCGATGATGTCGGTCTGGAAAGAGCTTGTGGGTGATAATAAACTGCTTGCCGAGCAGTACACCGTTTTAAAAGGCAGACTGCCCGAGGCTTACAACGAGGCTGTTATCATTGTTACCAAAAATAATGAAATCAGCGATTTCACCCTTTATTCCCTCGGAATAAAGGACCCCGATGAGCTTGTTGATATGATGAAGGAATTTCAGGAAACGGGCGATATAACCTTTCAGCCTACCCGAACCGAATACACCTATGATGACCTGCTCTCTCTTTCCTATAAGCTTTTAGTCAACACCGATTATTTTGAAAAGAAAAACGGCGTTTGGCTCGATCGTTCGCAAGATGATTTGTTTGTGGCACAAAAGCTGGAACAAGCTGAGGAAATAAAAATCGTCGGTATTCTCCGCCCCGATTCCGATGCCCTTTCCGATGCCGAGAGCGGCTCTATCGGCTACACACATGAGCTGATGGAAAAGCTGGTCGGGAAAGTAAATGAAAGTGATATTGTAAAGCAGCAGTTAGACAACCCTGAAACCGATGTTTTTACAGGCACAAAGTTCTCTACAGGCGAGGAACTTACCTTTAATAATATGCAGGAGCTCGCAGCCTTTCTTCAAACGATGCCTGAACAACAGCGCACCGAAGCCGCTGCAACGCTTTCGCAAATGCAGCAATCGGGCATGAATGAACAGGCAATTCTCAAAACCTTTGCCACCGCTCTTTCACAAACCTCTGATGAAACATTGGAATCCCGCCTATCCCAGATGGGATATTCCGATATAAATACACCCTCAGGCATTGCTATCTATCCCAAGGATTTTGAGTCTAAGGATTTTATCCAAGATATTATCCGCAAGTATAATGATAATGTTGAGGTGGAAACAGATAAGATAACCTATACCGATTATATTGGACTGATGATGTCCTCTGTTACCACTATTATCAATGCAATCAGTTATATTCTTATTGCATTTGTTGCCATTTCGTTGGTCGTTTCCTCTATCATGATTGGAATTATCACCTATATTTCGGTGCTTGAGCGCACCAAAGAAATCGGAATATTGCGTGCAATCGGTGCTTCTAAAAGGGATATTGCCCGCGTTTTTAATGCTGAGACTCTCATCATCGGTTTTGCCGCAGGTGCCATCGGCATAGGCTTAACGCTGCTGCTTATCCTCCCCATTAATGCAATTCTGCATGCCGTCACCGAAATTTCAGCTTCTGCCGTTCTTCCGCCCTTAGCGGGAGTTATTCTGGTAGCTGTCAGCATAGTGCTGACAGTTGTTGCAGGGTTCTTCCCCTCCCGTATCGCCGCAAATAAAGATCCTGTTGTTGCCCTTCGCACCGAATAATATTTTTGCACCTATATCGGCACGCAACAATTTTTATACTATCTTATTAGTAAAAAATTCATTTTTCTTATTGACAAACGGGAAAAGGGTTTATATAATAATTGAGTATGGATATTTTTAGTATCCGAGCTTCGGCCGCATCATACTGCGGTACCCCCTAAGTATCAGCGGTATGTGAGGTGTCGTTTATGGAAATCGATGTCAGGCGATTATTTGAGATTGAGGGCGAGCGTGAGGATTTTTCCTTCACTCTCGATTTGAGTGAGACTGAAATTTGGGCTCACAAGCCCCTTGTCTCCCCCGTACGCATCCAAGGCAGTGTTCAGAACAGAAGTTCTATTGTAACTCTGGCATACAAGGCTTCTTGTGATCTGCACACCTTTTGTGACAGGTGTTTAGTCGATTTTGACAAAACGGTTGCCTTCTCTTTCGAGTACACTCTCGTTCGCGAGCTGCAGGACAGCGAGCAACAGCAGTACATTCTCGTGGAGAGCGATTTCTTTGACTTGGGCGCACTTTGCGAATCCGACATTGTGCTGAATTTGCCACTCAAATTCCTCTGTCGGGAAGATTGCAAAGGCTTATGCCCCGTCTGCGGAAAGAATTTAAATCTCTCTGATTGCGATTGTCTTAACAGTCAGACTGATCCGAGGCTGGCAGCGCTTAAAAACCTGCTTAACAACTGATTAACAACATTTCACTATATTCAAGGAGGTTCTATCATGGCTGTTCCTAAGAGAAGAGTGTCCAAAGCACGTCGCGATAAGAGACGTTCCAATGTCTGGAAGCTTACTGCTCCCGCATTTTCTAAATGCCCCCAGTGCGGCGAACTGAAAATGCCCCACAGAGTTTGCTCAAATTGCGGTTACTACAAGGGCAAGGAAGTCATCAAGAAGGAAGACTGATTTGAGTAAAAGCTTAGAGGAGGAGTTTTTCCTCCTCTATTTTCATATGAGGGGAATTTATGAGCGTTAAAATTTTTGATATTGTAAAAGGCTCTCCTGCCCAAAAAGCGGGTATTGCTGCAGGCGAAACCCTTATTTCCATAAACGGAAACAAGATAGCTGATGTGTTGGATTTTCGATTTTGGCAGCTAAACGCGCGCCTTATTTTAAAGCTTGAGGACAAGAGGGGCAGAGAGCGCATCGTTAAAATCAAAAAAGACGAATATGATGAGCTGGGGCTTTTGTTTGAGACCTATCTTATGGATAGGCAGCACAGCTGCAAAAACAAATGCATTTTCTGTTTTGTTGACCAGTTGCCGCATGGAATGAGGGAAACGCCTTATTTTAAAGATGATGACACCCGTCTTTCCTTTTTATTCGGAAACTATGTTACCCTGACAAACATCACCGAACATGAGATAGAACGCATTATAAAAATGCATATCAGTCCCATCAACGTTTCTGTGCATACAACTAACCCCGAGCTTCGCGTGAAAATGATGGCAAATCCCAATGCAGGAAAGGCGCTTTCCATTCTGCAAAGATTTGCCCAAGCCGGAATTTCGATAAACTGCCAGCTTGTTCTCTGCCCGGGAATAAATGACGGAGAGGAGCTTTGCCGCAGTCTTTCCGATTTATCAGAGCTCTGCCCCGCACTTGAGAGCATTGCGCTTGTTCCCGTGGGGCTGACCTGCCACAGGCAGGGGCTCTACCCCCTCACTCCCTACACCTCAAAAAATGCCGCCGCCGTTATTGAAATTGCCGACCGTTTCGGCGAGCAGTTTCTAAATGCTTTCGGCACAAGGCTTGTCTATTGCTCTGACGAATTTTATATAAAAGCCAACAAAGCGCTTCCCGAATACAGTTACTACGAGGATTTTCCGCAGCTTGAAAACGGGGTTGGGCTTATTCGCAGCATGGAGGATGAAATTTCCTGCTGTCTTGAGGATGCGCTTCCCCCTAAAAGCAATCGTACAATGCGCTTTAGCATTGCAACAGGCATAGATGCCGCTCCCTTTATAAAGGAGCAACTAGAGCGATTAAAAGAGCTTTTTTCGGGAATAGACTGTAGCGTTTATCCCATACAAAATGACCATTTCGGTCATACTATTACCGTTACCGGTCTTATCACCGCGGGTGATATTATTGCACAGCTCAAAGGCAAGGAGCTGGGCGATGCGCTGATTTTGCCCGATGTCATGCTGCGGCACGAGCAGGATAAATTTTTAGACGACCTTACGGTTTGTGATATAGAAAACGCCCTTAACACCAAGGTAATCGTTTCGCCTGCAAACGGTGAGGGACTTTTTAAAACCGTTTCAGAGCTTTATCAAAACAAAAAGGAGGAAAACTGATGGCACTTCCCGTTATTGCAGTTGTCGGCAGACCTAATGTCGGAAAATCGACACTGTTTAATAAGCTTGTCGGCAAGCGGCTGTCCATCGTTGAGGACACTCCGGGTGTTACCCGCGACCGCATTTATGCCAAAATCGAATGGCAAAACCGCTTTGCTACACTCATTGATACCGGCGGTATCGAAATGTTTACCGACGATGTTATTTTATCACAGATGCGCCGACAGGCAGAGATTGCTATTGAAAGTGCAGATGTTATCCTTTTGGTAACCGATCTTACCTGCGGCATTACTGCAGCCGACAGCGAGATTGCCTCCATGCTGAAAAAGAGCGGCAAGCCCATTGTTCTTTGCGTAAATAAATGCGACAGCATCGGTGAACCGCCGCTTGGATTTTACGAATTTTATAATCTCTGTTTAGGAGACCCGATTGCAGTTTCCTCGGTGCACGGCCACGGGACAGGTGACCTGCTCGACCGCCTTTTTGAGCTGCTTCCCACAGAGCAGGCGGAAGAATATCCTGAGGATTTTATTAAAGTTGCTGTTATCGGCAAGCCCAATGTTGGAAAATCATCGCTGGTAAATCGCCTTGCAGGCGAGGAGCGTGTTATCGTTTCGGACATTGCCGGCACCACGCGGGACGCCGTTGATACTGTTGTAGAAAATGATTTCGGCAAGTTTGTTTTCATTGACACTGCGGGTATCCGCCGCCAGAAAAAAGTGGATGAGGCGATTGAAAAATACAGCGTTCTGCGTTCCTACATGGCAGTTGAACGCGCAGATGTTTGCATTATTATGATAGACGGTACCGAAGGGTTTACCGAGCAGGACTCCAAGGTTGCGGGATATGCGCACGATCAGGGAAAAGCCTGTATTATCGCCGTTAATAAGTGGGACGCTGTTGAGAAAGATGACAAGACCATGCGGGAATACGAGAAAAAGCTTGAAGTTGATTTTTCATTTATGCCCTACGCGCCCTTTATTTTTATATCCGCAAAAACGGGGCAACGCATGGATAAGCTTTTTGGACTGATAACCTATGTACGCGAGCAAAACTGCCGCCGTATACAAACAGGTTTACTCAACGATATGCTCGCTGAGGCAACCGCTAAGGTCCAACCCCCTTCGGACAAGGGCAAACGCCTGAAAATTTATTACATCACACAGGCTGCCGTTTGTCCGCCGACCTTTGTTTGTTTTGTCAATAACAATGAGCTTTTCCATTTTTCCTATCAGCGTGATATCGAAAATCAGATAAGAGCCACCTTTGGTCTTTCGGGGACGCCTATCCGCATCATTTCCCGCGAGCGCGGCGACTCAAAATAAAAAGCACATAATATCGGAGGTCATTTGCGATGAAAGATGTTCTGCCAATTTTACTCTACTGCCTTATTACAGCGTTTTCCTGCTATCTTTTAGGAAGCATTAGCTTTGCTGTTATATTCAGCAAATTGTTTGCCCGAAAAGATGTGCGGGACAGTGGCAGCGGTAACGCAGGAATGACCAATGTCCTGCGTACTGTCGGCAAGCTTCCCGCCGTTTTAACCCTGATCGGAGACCTCTCCAAGGCAGTTGCTGCCATTTATTTGGCCAAATGGCTGTTCTCCTCCCTCACTTTTCAGGAAGCAGAGCGAATCGGAATGTATATTGGTGGAATTTTTGTTTTGCTCGGCCACATTTTTCCCCTTTTCTTTGGATTTCGCGGAGGAAAAGGCGTTCTTACCTGTGCGGGGGTATTTCTGGTTTTAGATTGGCAGCTTTGCCTTGTTTGCATTGCAATATTTATCATTATTGCTCTGTCAACAGGGTATGTTTCTCTTGGTTCTATCCTTTCGATGGGTGCCGCGCCCTTTCTCACGCTTATTGTCGGACTAACCTTAAGAGCAGATATTCTCTTGCCGAGAACTGTTATTTGGCAAACCGTTTTTGTTTTTGTTATAGCGGGCATTTCAATATTTATGCACAGAGAAAATATAAAGCGGCTAATAAACGGCACCGAAAACTGCTTTAAAAAGAAAAAAGAGAAATAAGCTTTAAAGGCGGACAGAATATTCTGTCCGCCTTAAGTTTTTAAAAATTGTTTTTGATTATAGCCTTATAGAGAATATTTATAGCTCATTACGCTTTTTGCACCCTGCTCAGTACAAATTGTTGTATAGACCATATAATATCTTTCTCCAGTTTCAATATCAAGCATTGCCTTACCTTTTTGTTCAGTAATTGTATAATAGCTATTAACTTTTTCCCCCGCAAGCGAAAAAGCTTGTTGTTTATTTATGGTTGCTGATTCCGACCTGTATGTACTTACCTCACTCACAGACAATTTTTTTACTGTTCTGTCATAGATTTTTGTAATTTTTCCGTTTTCGTAAAAAAGTACATATGCGTTTTGTGTAACAAAATCCCCAATTTTCTCAACAACTGTTATAGTTGCCTTATCATCGCCATTTATAGCAACATCAATTTCAAAGTCATTAAACGAAAAGTCAGAAAAATAATCTCTAATTATCTTTTCAACTTTTAATTTACTTGTTAAGTTACTAATATTAATTTCTGCGTTAGAAACCTTGCTAACAGAAGCATCTTCTGCTACCAAAGCATTGACAGCAGCTGTTGATGTAGTGCGTTTTAAAACCTGACTTCCATTTCCATAAAGCCTATAGCTTTTACAGCTATTGTCTCCATAGTTAAAACTGTTGGCATAGTTAATTGCGTTTTGTATTGTATAACCTAATGCAATACAGTTATTAAATTTAAGTGACCATTGATACGATGACTCGAGCCCCAGCTTTACCGTCCATCCAATAGTCGCAACCGCGCCGTAATCTTTAGTTCGCTTGGCAATATTACTGGTACCCTTTGCAGTATCGCAGCCCGAGAAAATCATTAGCTTTACTTTCCCACCACCAACATAATCCGCAGGATTAATATGATTGTACCAATCGGGATTATCTGATACCGAAAAACTATAATCATATTGCTGTTGAAGCGAGTTAAAATGCATTCCACCATCAGTCCCATGTCCCGACAACAACACTATATCACTTCATAAAAGTTTGGTACCATTATATGATGCCGTCATTTTAGAAACATTTGGGTTGCATGTGTAACGAGATAAATATCCCGCCAATGCATA